>JAYVYV010000085.1:0-4937 GCA_043783985.1 Acidobacteriota bacterium
ACATCATGGGGTGACGCGATGGCTACGACGGCTCCCGGCATCGGCGAGGCCTACCTGAAGGATGTGATTCGTCAGCTGCGGATGTACAAGGGGAACGCCACTACGGCGATCGCCCGCGTGCCCGATGCGCACCTGCACACCGAGCTCGACGCCAACTCGAACAGCATCGCGGTCATCGTCAAGCACGTGGCCGGCAATCTGCGATCGCGGTACCGGGAGTTTCTCACCACCGACGGCGAGAAACCGGATCGCGACCGCGACCGCGAGTTCGACATGACGGTTCGGGCGTCGCGCGAGGAAATCTCCGGGTGGTGGGAAGAGGGATGGTCGGTCGCGCTCGGATCCATCGAGGCGCTCTCGCCCGAGGACCTCGGGCGCACCGTGCACATTCGCGGCGAAGCGTTTCTGGTGATCGAAGCGCTGAACCGTTCGATGACCCACGCCGCCTCCCACGTCGGCCAGATCGTCTATCTGGCCCGGCACTTCACGGGAGACGCCTGGACGTCGCTGACGATCCCCAAGGGCGCGTCAGCGAACATCAAAGGCGAGTTCAAGAAGTAGCTACCGCCGTCCGTCTGGGCTCAGCTGACCGAACAGCGAGTCGGTCTTCACCGTCTGCGCGCCGTTCTCGGTGCACACCGCGTAGGTCGAGTCGTACATCGACACGCCGGCGTACTCGCCCTTGTTGTTCAGGCAGTAGAAGTTCAGCCCGAAGTTCGGCTGCCCGTTGGCGGCCAGCAGACGCTTCTCGACCGTGTTCTTCGCGATGCGCTTCAGCACGGTGATGCACGCGTCCTTGGGCTTCGCGCCGCGGCGCATCTCGTCCACGATCTGGAACGACGACAGGTTGTAGAGGTTCGCCTCGCCGCGCCCGGTGGACCCGGCCGCGCCGACGTCGCCGTCCACGTAGAGGCCGGCGCCGAGAATCGGCGAGTCGCCGGCCCGGCCCGGAATCTTCCACGCCAGGCCGCTCGTCGTCGTCACGCCGCAGACCTCGCCTTTCGCGTTCACGCCGTCGCAGTTGATCGTGCCGTAGTAGTGGTCGCGATCGATCAACCCTTCCGCGATCATCTGCATCGCGACGTTGTGGTAGGCGGTCTGGCGATCCCTGGGCGAGAGGTAGTGGAGCGGATCGGTCCGGCGCTTCCACTCGAGCCACTTGCCGCGCGAGTTCTCGGTGTTGAGGTCGTCTTCGATCTTGAAGCCCATGCCGCGCGCGAAATCCTGCGCGCCCTTGCCGACCAGCAGGTGATGGTCGGTCAGGTCCATCACCATCTGCGCCACTTTCGACGGCGTGCGGACGCCCTCGATCTCCGCGACCCCGCCCGCGCGCTTCTTCGGCCCGTGCATGCAGCACGAGTCGAGCTGCACGACGCCGTCGGCGTTGGGCAGGCCGCCGTAGCCCACGCTGTCGTCGGTCGGATCGAGCTCGACGATGTTGACGCCGGCGATGAGGGCGTCGAGCACGTCGGCGCCGCCGGTGATCATCGAGAAGGCGGTCTCGACGCAGGTCTTGCTCCCGCCGTTCTTGAATTTGTGGCCGTTGCTGGACGACACGACCACCGGCTTGACGCTCTTCGTCATCATCGTCGGCGCCTGGCCGAAGAGGGTCCCGGGGATCGCGGCGGCCGCAGCACCGGCCGCGGCGGTGGTCTGGACGAACTGGCGACGGTTCAGCTTCTTCATAAGGCCTCCCCAACTGGGCAATCTGGTAAATGGGTAATCGGGTAATCGGGTAATAGATTGATCAATCGGCCACTCGATTACGCGATTACCAGATTATCCAATTACCCGATCTAGACGTTCGCGAGAACGTGAGCGGCGATGATCATACGCTGCGCTTCGGACGTTCCCTGATAAATTTCCGTGGCGCGCACGTCGCGGAAGAGGCGCTCGACGACCGAGCCTCGGCGGTAGCCGGCCGATGCGAGAATCTGCATCGCCTTGTCGGCCGCCTTGTGCGCCGCTTCCGACGCCGCGAGCTTCGCCATCGACGCCTCGACGGTGCTCTTCGCCTGCGTATCCTTGGCCGCGGCGGCCTTCAGCGTCAGCATGCGCGCGGCGGCGAGTTCGGTGGCCATGTCGGCGAGCATCCACTGAATCGCCTGGTAGTTGGCGATTGGCTGGCCGAACTGCTCGCGCTGCTTGGCGTAGCTGATGGCTTCGTCGAGCGCCGCCTGTCCGATGCCGAGCGCCTGCGCGGCGATGGCGACACGCCCGCCCTGCAGCGCCCACATCGCCAGCTCGAACCCCTGGTCGACGTGGCCGAGCACCTGATCGTCGGTGACCGACAGATCCAGCTCCAGATCCATGCACCCGAGGCCGCGAACGCCCAGCGAGTCGGCGCGCGCCGTCCGCGTGATGCCGGCCGAGTCCATCGGCACCAGGAAGGCGGTGATTCCCTGGCCGCGCAGCCCCGCACGCGTGCGCGCAAAGACGATGACGACCGAGGCGTCCTCGGCATTGGCGACCCAGACTTTCCTGCCGGTGACGCGGTAGCCGTCGGCGGACTTGACGGCCCTGGTCAGCTGGTTCGCCGCGTCGGTGCCGGCGTCGGGCTCGGAGAGCGCGAACGCGCCGATCGACTCGCCGCGCGCCAGCTTCTTCAGCCAGCGCTCGCGCTGCGCGTCGCGGCCGGCGTGCGCGATCACCTCGGCGACCAGCGAGTTGGTCACCGACAGCGAGACCGCGACCGTCGCGCTGGCGCGGGCGATCGCCTCGATCGCGAGCGCGTAGCTCACGTAGTCCTTGCCGAGGCCGCCCCACGCCTTCGGGATCGTGACGCCGAGCAGCCCCTGCCCCGCCGCCGCGTGCATCACGTCGGAGGGAAACTCGCCCGACTTGTCGATGCCGGCGGCGCGCTGTGCGACGATCTCGCGCGCGAACTGCTCGACCTGCCGCTGGAAGGCTTTCTGTTCGGCTGTCAGCTCTAGGATCATAAAGAAGGAACCGCCGAGACCGCGGAGAACGTGGAGATCATATCTTCTTCTCCGCGATTGTTGCGCCCGCTGCGGTTTCTTCCTCGCGCGCCAGCCGCTCGAAGATCGGCCGCAGCTTCTTCGCGGTCGCGGCGAGATCTTCAGGCAGCACGCGCGTGTTGCCGATCGCGGTCATGAAATTGGTATCGCCGTTCCACCGCGGCACGAGGTGCACGTGCAGGTGATCGAGGACGCCGGCGCCGGCCGGCTTGCCGAGGTTGATCCCGATGTTGATGCCCTCCGGCGCGTACGCCTCGGTGAGCGCGATCTCCGCGTGGCGCGTGAGCGCCATCAGCTCCGCCTGCTCCTCCGCGGTCATCGTGGCGAGGTTGGGCGCGTGCCGGTTCGGGACCACCATCAGGTGGCCGTTGTTATAGGGATACAGGTTGAGGAGCACGAACGACACGCGGCCGCGAACGAGCACGAGCTCGTCGCGGGACGGGTCCGGGCGGAGCCGGACACTACTCGAGGATGCGTCGCAGAAAATGCAGTCCGGAATGGGCTCGCCGCTCGCTCCGGTCACGTACGCCTGTCTCCAGGGGGCCCAGAGATGTTCCACGGGAACTTGAAAATCGAACCGAAGACTTTCCTAGACGGCCATGGCGTCGGGCGGAACCGGCGCCGGCCCGCCTTGCGCCGGCGTCGCGACCGGATCCCTGTTGATCAGCTCCTTGAGCTCTTTTCCGGGCTTGAAGTACGGCACCTTCTTCGGCGGCACGTCCACCTTGTCGCCGGTCTTCGGATTGCGTCCCTTCCGCGGCTCCCGCTTGCGCAGCCGGAAACTGCCGAACCCCCTCAGCTCGATCTTCTCGCCGCGGTGCAGCGCTTCGATGATGCTGCGGAACACCGTGTCGACGATGACCTCGGAGTGTTTCTTGGTGAGGTCCGAGACGCGCGACACTTCCTCGACCAGCTCCGCCTTCGTCATGCTGCCGTTGGTCATCGCTTGCATCCTCATAGGGCTGAGGGCCGAGCGCTGAGGGCCTGACACCCGCAGCCCTGAGCCCTGAGCCCTAAGCTCTGCTATCTGTTCCGAAAGTGATCCCCGAGCGTCGCGCTGCCGTCGCCCGAACCCTCCTGGTAGCTTTCCCAGTCGGCGCGGAACTCGTCGGACTTGAGCGCGCGAATCGACAGACCGATCTTCCGTTCCGACGGCGCGAGCTTGATGATCTTCATCGGATAGGTCTCGCCGACCACCAGCTCGATCTTGCCGTCTTTGCCTTTGGCGACCGAATCGTCGAACTCCGACACGTGGATCAGCCCCTCGATGCCTTCGTCGAGCTCGACGAACGCGCCGAAGTTCGTCATGCGGACGACCTTGCCCTCGATCGTGTCGCCGACGTGGCGGTGCGAGAAGAAGTCGTCCCAGATGTCGGTGGCGAGCTGCTTGAGGCCGAGCGACAGCCGCTGGTTCTCGGCGTCGATGTTCAACACCATCGCCTCGACCACGTCGCCCTTCTTCAGGACTTCAGATGGATGCTTGATCCGCTTGCTCCACGACATGTCCGAGATGTGGATCAGACCGTCGATTTCCTCCTCGACTTCGACGAACGCGCCGAACTCGGTCAAGTTCCGGACCTTGCCCTTGATGCGCGTGCCGACCGGGTACTTCTCGGCCAGCTCGTGCCACGGGTTCTGCTCGACCTGCTTGAGGCCCAGCGAGATGCGCCGCGCCGCGGGATCCACGCCGAGCACCATGGCGTCGACCGCATCGCCGACGTTAAGAATCTTCGACGGGTGCTTGACGCGCTTGCTCCACGACATGTCGGAAATGTGGATCAGCCCGTCGATGTCTTCCTCGACTTCGACGAACGCTCCGAACTCGGTGAGGTTGCGCACCTTGCCCTTGATCTTCGAGCCGACCGGATACTTGTCGCCCAACTCGTTCCACGGATTCGACTCGACCTGCTTGAGGCCGAGCGAAATGCGGCGCGCCGCCGGGTCGACGCCGAGCACCAT
>JAYVYV010000086.1:0-13622 GCA_043783985.1 Acidobacteriota bacterium
ATCGACGAGGCGTACGCGCGCGGATTCCTCGGGAAAAACATCCTCGGGTCCGGGTTCGACTGCGACGTCTACGTGCATCGTGGCGCGGGCGCGTATGAAGCCGGCGAGGAAACGGCGCTGCTCGAGTCGCTCGAGGGGAAACGGGCGCAGCCGCGCAACAAGCCGCCGTTTCCGGTGGTGGTGGGCTTGTACAACAAACCGACGGCCGTGAACAACGTCGAGACCCTCTGCAACGTCCCGCTCATCGTGCTCAAGGGCGCGGAATGGTTCGCGTCGGTTGGTCCGGAGAAGAACGGCGGCCCCAAGCTCTATTGCGTCAGCGGCCACGTGAAGCGGCCCGGCGTCTACGAGACGTCGATGAGCATCACGCTGCGCGAGCTGATTGAGGGCCATGCCGGCGGCGTTCGCGACGGGCGGACCCTCAAGGCGGTGATTCCTGGCGGGTCGTCGGTCCCGATCCTGATGCCGGACCAGCTCGACACGCAGGCGAGCTTCGACGCCATCCAGAAAGCCGGCTCGCTCCTCGGCTCGGCCGCCATCGTCGTGCTCGACGACACCACCTGCATGGTCTGGCTGGCCGAGAACCTGCTGCACTTCTATCGCCACGAATCGTGCGGCAAGTGCACGCCCTGCCGCGAGGGCACCGACTGGCTTCACAAGATCCTGCAGCGCATCGAGCGCGGCGAAGGGCAGATGCGAGATCTCGATCTGCTCTCGAGCATCTCCGGCAACATCGCCGGCAAGACGCTGTGCGCGTTCGGCGACGCCGCCGTCACGCCGGTGCAGACGACGCTGAAGCATTTCCGGCACGAGTACGAGTCGCACATCAAGGAAGGGCGCTGCACGCTGCCGGCGCCGTGGCGGGCGCGTCACCCGGTGGGAGCGCACTAGGCCGTGACGCCCCTGCTCTTCGGCCAAATCATCCTGACGTTGTTCACCTTCGTGGCGCTGCTCAGTTCGGCGGCGGCGATGGTCTGGGTGGAGCGACGGGTCGCCGCGCTGCTGCAGCAGCGGCGCGGTCCGACCCGCGTCGGCTGGCAGGGGCTGCTGCAGCCGTTCGCCGACGTCATCAAGCTGATGTTCAAGGAGGAGCTGCGGCCGCGCGCGGCCGATCCGCGGCTGTTCGCGCTGGCGCCGATCATCTCCGCCACCGCCGCCTTCTCCGCCTTCGCGGTCGTCCCGTTCGGCGCCAGCACGACCTTTTTCGGCCTGCTGAAGGACCCGCTCAAGCTGCAGGTGTCGGACGTCAACGTCGCCGTGCTGGTGATCTTCGCGATCGCCTCGATGGGCGTCTACGGCATCGTCCTCGCCGGCTGGAGCTCGAACAGCAAGTACTCGCTGCTCGGCGGCCTGCGCTCGTCGGCGCAGATGATCAGCTACGAGCTGTCCTACGGCACGGCGCTGGCCGGCGTGCTGCTGATCGGCCACTCGACGATGTCGCTGACCAGCCTGGTCGATCAGCAGGCGGGCGTCTGGCTCGGGTTCATCCCGCGCTGGTTCATCTTTCTGCAGCCGCTCGGTTTCTTCATCTTCATGACCGCCGGCATCGCCGAGACGAACCGCGCGCCGTTCGACTTTCCGGAAGCGGAGCAGGAACTCGTCGCCGGCTACCACACCGAGTACAGCAGCATGCGCTTCGCGATGTTCTTCCTCGCGGAGTACATCAACATGGTGACGGTGTCGGCGGTCGCGACCGATCTCTACCTCGGCGGCTGGCACGGGCCGTGGCTGCCCGTGTCGCTCGGCTGGATCTGGTTCCTGGTCAAGGTCGGCGCGCTGCTGTTTTTCTACGTGTGGATGCGCTGGACGCTGCCGCGCTACCGCTACGACCAGCTGATGGCGTTCGGGTGGAAGGTGCTGCTGCCGCTCTCGGTCGTCAACCTGCTCGTGACCGCGGCCGGAGTGCTCTACTTTGGGCTCTGAAGCGATCGCGTTTTATCTGTTCGGCGCCGTCGCGATCGGCGCTTCGCTGCTCGTCATCGCGCAGCGTAATCCGATGTACAGCGTGCTGCTGCTGATTGCGTCGTTCGGCGCGCTGTCGGGCCTGTACGTGCTGCTCGACGCGCCGTTCGTGGCGGTGATCCAGATCATCGTGTACGCCGGCGCCATCATGGTGCTCTTCCTCTTCGTCGTCATGCTGCTGAACGCCCCGCATGAGGACACCGGGTTCGACGAGCGGCTCCACCCGCTGCGGCGGCCGGGGCCGATGCGGTCCGGCGCCTTCCTCGCGCTGGTGCTGGGCGCCGAGCTCTGGTGGGCGCTGGGGCGGGGCGGGGATACCGGCGCGTTCCCCGGCGGCTCGGTGACGTCGGTCGGCGCGATCGGACGATCGCTCTTCACCGACTACGCCTTTCCCTTCGAGGTGACGTCGATCCTGATCCTGGTGGCGATGGTCGGCGCCGTGGTGCTCGCCAAGCGCGACACCCCGCGCGATCGCCGCGACAGGGGCGGCGTGTGATGGTGACGCTGAATCACTACCTGATCCTCTCGGCCATCCTGTTCGCGATCGGCACGGCCGGCGTGTTCGTACGGCGCAACCTGATCACCATCCTGCTCTCGATCGAGATCATGCTGAACGCGGTGAACCTGACGTTCGTCGCCTTCGGCCGCGCGCTCGGATCGGCCGACGGCCAGATCATCGTGTTCTTCGTCATGACCGTCGCGGCGGCCGAGGCCGCCGTCGGCCTCGCGATCGTGATCAGCCTGTTCCGGCACAGGGAGTCGCTGAACCCCGATTCGTTCGCGAGCCTCAAATGGTGAGGACGTGATCCCGATGCTGCTGCTGATCCCGCTGCTCCCGTTCGTCGGCTTCCTGCTCAACGCCAGCCTCGGCAAGCGCATCAGCAAGGTGGCGGCCGGCGCCGTGGCGTGCGGCACGATGTTCGGGTCGTTCCTCGTGTCGCTGACGATGGTGTGGCGGCTGGTTGGCCTGCCGCGGGAGTCGCGCGCGATCGCGGAGCGGGTCTTCACCTGGATCTCGTCGGGCGACTTCACGGCCGCCTTCACGCTGCGCCTCGATCCGCTGTCGTCGGTGATGATCCTCGTCATCACCGGCATCGGCTGGCTCATTCATGTCTACTCGACCGCCTACATGCACGAGGAGCCGGACTCCGAATACGCGCGCTACTTCTCGTACCTGAATCTCTTCGCCGCGTTCATGCTCGTGCTCGTGCTCGGCTCCAACTTCCTCGTGATGTTCGTCGGCTGGGAGGGCGTCGGCCTCTGCTCGTACCTGCTGATCGGCTTCTGGTACCAGAAAACGTCCGCCTCAGACGCCGGCAAGAAGGCCTTCATCGTCAACCGCATCGGCGACTTCGGCTTCGTGCTCGGCGTCCTGCTGCTGTTCGTCCGCTTCGGCACTGTCGACTTCCAGGAGGTGGCGCGCGCCGCCGCCGCGATCAGCCCGGAGGCGGCGTTCGGCACGGTGTCGTGGATCACGCTGCTGCTCTTCGTCGGCGCGACCGGCAAGTCGGCGCAAATTCCGCTCTACATCTGGCTGCCCGACGCCATGGAAGGCCCGACCCCGGTTTCCGCCCTCATTCATGCGGCGACGATGGTGACGGCGGGGGTTTACATGATCGGCCGCAACGCGGTGCTCTTCAGCCACGCGCCGCACACGCTGGCGATCGTGGCGGTGATCGGCGCGGCGACGGCGTTGCTCGCCGGCACGATCGGCCTCGTGCAGAACGACATCAAGCGCGTGCTCGCCTACTCGACCGTCTCGCAGCTCGGCTACATGTTCCTGGCGATGGGCGTGGGCGCCTACGCCGCCGGCATCTTCCACCTCTACACGCACGCGTTCTTCAAGGCGCTGCTGTTCCTCGGATCGGGCGCGGTGATTCACGCGCTCGCGGGCGAGCAGGACCTGCGCCGGATGGGCGGGCTGAAGAAGGATCTGCCGATCACGTACTGGACGTTTCTGATCGGGGCGCTGGCGATCAGCGGCGTTCCGTTTCTGTCCGGCTTCTTCAGCAAGGACGAGATCCTGTTCCGCACCTTCGCCAGCGGCCACGTGCTGCTGTGGGTGGTCGGCTTGCTGACCTCGCTGCTGACAGCGATCTACATGTTCCGAATCGTGTTTCTGGCCTTTCACGGTCCCAGCGCGAACGCCAAGAACCACGAGCACCCCGAGAACCTCGCGCACCCTGAGCACCCCGAGAACCCTGAGCACCATCGGCGCCATCTGCACGACGCGCCGCCCGCGATGGCGATCGCGTTGATCGTCCTGGCGGTCGGGTCGGTCGTGGCCGGCTACGCCGGGTTGCCGTCGATCCTCGGCGGCGGCGACTGGTTCGCGCGCTATCTCGAGCCGAGCTTCGGCGTGATGCCGATCGACGAGGCCGCGGAGCACGGGCTCGAGGGCACGCTGATGCTGGTGTCGATCGCGGTCGCGATCGCCGGCATCGGCATCGCGTCGTACTTCTTCCTCAGGAACCGCCGCGCGGCCGACGCGATGGCGCACCGTTTCGGCGGCCTGCAGCGGCTGCTGCTGAACAAATACTACGTCGACGAGATCTACGACGCGACCATCGTCCAGCCGATCCGGATTGTCTCGGAAGAGGGACTGTGGAAGGTCGTCGACGTGAAGCTGATCGACGCGGCGGTCAACGGCGTCGGGGAGACGGTCGCCGGTTCGAGCCATCGCCTGCGGCGCGTGCAGACCGGGTCGGTCCGCGCCTACGCGGCGTCCGTGTTCTTCGGCGTGGTGATGATCCTGGGATACTACTTGTGGCGCTGATTCAACACCAAGGACACGAAGGACACCGACGGAACAGCCGTGCGGGCTTTGTGTCCGTGGTGTCCTGCGTGTTGGTTCACCCGTGATGCCGTTCCCGATCCTCACGTCCCTCGTCGCGCTGCCGGTGGCCGGCGCCATCCTGCTGCTCTTCGTCGACGGCAACGAAGAGCGCAGCGCGCCGCTGGCCCGCAAGATCGCGCTCGTCGTCTCGCTGCTGGTGTTCGCCGAGACGCTGCTGCTCTGGGCCCGGTTCAACGCGGCGTCCGGTGACTTCCAGTTCGTCGAGCGGCACGCCTGGATTCCGGCGTTCGGCATCGAGTACTTCGTCGGCGTCGACGGCATCAGCCTGCTGCTGCTCGTGCTGACCGGCTTCCTGACGCCGCTGGCGCTGCTCGGGTCGTGGGAGTCGATCCACATGCAGACCAAAGCGTTCTGCATCTTCGTGCTGCTGCTCGAAAGCGCGATGATGGGCGTCTTCATTTCGCTCGACCTCTTCCTTTTCTATATCTTCTGGGACGCGATGCTCGTCCCCATGTATTTCCTCATCGGCATCTGGGGGTACGAGCGGCGGATCTACGCGGCGATCAAATTCATCCTGTTCACCATGGCCGGCAGCGTGCTGATGCTGCTCGCGATTCTCGGGCTCGCCTACATGCACTACACGACCACCGGGGCCTACAGCTTCGATCTGCTGAAGCTGTACGAGGTGCCGGTGCCGATGCACACGCAGTTCTGGTTCTTCCTGGCGTTCGCGCTGGCGTTCGCGATCAAAGTGCCGCTCTTCCCGTTCCACACGTGGCTGCCCGACGCGCACGTCGAGGCGCCGACCGCCGGGTCGGTGATCCTGGCCGGCGTGATGCTGAAGATGGGCACGTACGGCCTCGTGCGGTTCGCGTTCCCCTTGTTTCCCGAGGCCGCGGCCTACTTCGCGCCGGCGCTCGCCGTGCTCGCCGTCATCGGCATCATCTACGGCGCGCTCGTCGCGATGGTCCAGCCGGACATGAAGAAGCTGGTGGCCTACTCGAGCGTCAGCCATCTGGGCTTCGTGGTGCTCGGCATCGCGGCGATGAACACGCAGGGCGTGTCCGGCGCCGTCTACCAGATGCTCAGCCACGGCATCAGCACCGGCGGTCTGTTCCTGATCGTCGGCATGCTGTCGGACCGCCGGCATACGCGGCAGATCTCGGAATACGGCGGCCTGAAAAAGGTCATGCCGCGGCTGGTCGCCGCGTTCCTCCTCGTCACGCTGGCCTCGATCGGTCTGCCTGGGCTGAACGGCTTTGTCGGTGAATTCCTGATCCTCCTCGGCGCGTTCCGATGGGATCCGCGCCTGGCCGCGTTCGCGGCGACCGGTGTCATCCTGTCGGCGACCTACATGCTCTGGATGTTCCAGCGCGTGAATTACGGTCCCGTGACGAACGAGAAGAACGCGAGCCTCGCCGACCTCCGGCCTCGCGAGTGGGCGGTCATCGTGCCGATCATCGCCGTCGCGATCCTGATGGGCGTGCTGCCGAATCTTTTCCTGCGCCCGATCGAGCCGTCGGTCGAGCGGCTCCTCGACCGCTACCACCACGGCGCGCCCGCGCGCATTCAGGCCACCGTGAGGCCCATCGCGGCTGGGGCGACGCCATGACGCCGTCGTTGAACGCAATTGTGCCGATGGCGTGCGTCACAGCAGCGGGCATTGCCGCGATGGTGGCCGAGTCGTTCCGCGATCCCGGCGAGCGCATGCCGATCGCCGGTCTGGGCGTCGTGGGGCTACTGGGCGCGGCATTTGCCACGGTGCTGCTTTGGAATCACAACGCGTCCAGCTTCGGCGTCGTCTCGGCAGACAACTTCGGCCTGTTCGTGACCGGCACGCTCGTGCTGGTCGGCCTGCTGTCGCTCGCGATCTCGGGGCCGACCATCGAGCGCGAACGGCTCCCCGGGGGGGAATACTACGCGCTGACGCTGTTTGCGACCGCCGGCATGATGCTGATGGCCACCGCCACCGATCTGCTGGTCATCTTCCTCGCGCTCGAGGTGATGTCGCTGGCGGTGTACGTGCTGACCGGCATCCGGCGCGACTCGCCGGCGTCGACCGAGGCGGCGTTCAAATATTTCCTGCTCGGGGCGTTCGCCAGCGCGTTCTTCCTGTACGGCATCGCGTTCACGTACGGGCTCACCGGCACCACGCGGCTGGATCGCATCGGCAGCCTGATGGCCGCCCAGGCGATGTCGCCGACACCGATGCAATTCCTCGCGCTCGGCCTGCTCATCGTCGGCTTCGCGTTCAAGGTGGCCGCCGTGCCGTTCCACATGTGGACGCCAGACGCCTACGAGGGAGCGCCGCCCGCCGTCACCGCGTTCATGTCCACGGGCGTGAAGGCGGCGGCCTTTGCCGCGTTCGCGCGCGTGTTCCTCTCGGCGTTCGAACCGCTGCGCGGCAGCTGGAGCGAGGTGATCTGGGTCCTGGCCGCTGCGACGATGATTGTGGGCACCGTCGGCGGGGTGCTGCAGTCGAACGTCAAGCGGATGCTGGCGTACTCGAGCATCGGGCACGGCGGCTACCTGCTCGTCGCGCTGGTGTCGGGCAACGACTTCGGCAAAGGCGCCGTGCTCTTCTACCTGCTGACGTACGCCATCACGAACATCGGCGCGTTCGGCGTCATCGCATTGCTCGACACCGCCGATCGGCCCAACGATCAGGTGACCGACTACGCGGGGTTGTGGAACCAACGCCCCTGGCTCGCGGCGCTGATGACGATCTTCCTGCTGTCGCTCGGCGGGTTCCCGCCGATGGCCGGCTTCATCGCGAAATGGTACGTGTTCAGCGCCGCGGTGAAAGCTGGCTACACCGGCCTGGCGATCATCGGCGTCCTGACGAGCGTCGTGTCCGTCTTTTTCTATCTGCGCATCGTCGTGATGATGTACATGACCCCGACCGACACGCCGGCGCGGTTCCCGGCTGTGCCCACGGTTGCGGGCGCCGCGTTGATCGTCTCGGCGATTCTCATCTTCTATCTCGGTATTCTCCCCACGCGCGTCCTCGAACTGGCCGCCGCGTCGATTTCGACGATCTTCTAAACGCCGACCCGCGTTCGGATCGGGCCGTGACACGCGCCGATGAAGGCGATCAGCACAGCCATACGCTGCCCAGTCGGCATCTCGCCAGGCGTGATGCTTGCAGATACCAGGGGATGCGAACCGAACTGGAATCCCTTTACCGAATGATCGAGAAACTCGACACCGCCATGATGACGACGAGGCGGCCGGATGGCCACCTGGAGTCGCGCGCGATGGCCAACCAGAAGCACGCTCCGGGCGCCGACCTGTGGTTCGTCTCGCGTGAAGGCACGGCCAAGCTGCGCGACCTAGAAAACGATCCGCACATCAACCTGAGCTATTACAATCCCGACTCGCGGGAGTGGATCTCGGTGTCGGGCGTGGCCCGCGCGTCGCGCGATCACGCCAAGATCCGCGAGCTCTACGCACCGGACTGGAAGATGTGGTTCGGCAACGAGGGCGGGGAGCACGACGGCACGCCCGACGACCCGCGCATCGTGCTCATCGCCGTTGACGTGCACGCGGCCGTCTACCTCGAGGTCAACAAGCCGACGCCCGTGATCCTCTATGAGATGGCCAAGGGGTGGCTGACCGGCAACGAGCCGAAGATCGGCGAGATACACGCGGTGGGCAAGGGCTGATCAGTCGTCCGTCGCGCAGTCGTTAGCCTGGGAGAGCAAACACGAACAACGCGTGTCCGCCCGCGACGGCGACGTACTGCTTGTCGCCGGCCATGAATGACATCGGCCCCGATCGGATTGCGCCGCCGGTCTGGAACTGCCACAACGGTTTGCCGCTCTTGGCGTCGAGCGCGAAGAAGTTGCCTTCGGGCGCACCGCTGAAGACCAGTCCGCCAGCGGTCGCCATCACGCCGGCCCACGTCGGCGACGGCAGCTTGAAGTCCCAGGCCTGCTTGCCGGTTCTCACGTCGAGCGCGCGAACCGCCCCCCACGATTCCTCGTCGAGCCGCTTCTCGCTGCCGCCCGTATAGTAGGTCCCGGGCTTGTACTCGATGCCCGTCTTGTAATACACCGATCCCATCTCGCGCACCGGCACGTAGAGCATCTCGGTCATTGGGCTGTAGGACGGGCTCGCCCAGTTGGTCGATCCCTGCAGGCTCGGGTAGACGAGCGTGCCTTGTTCCGACGGCTCCATGCCGGGGATCTCGATCGGCCTCCCGCGTTCGTCGAGACCCTTCGCCCACGTCTGTTTCGCGTACGGCGTGCCGAACACGAACTCGCCGGTCTTGCGATCGAGCGCATAGAAGAACCCGTTGCGGTTCGCGGTGACGACCAGCGCGCGCGCGCGTCCGGCAACCTGCGCGTCCACGAGGACGGGAATCTGGTTCGCGTCCCAGTCGTGGGTGTCATGCGGGGTGAACTGGAAATGCCAGCGCGGCTTGCCGGTTTCGACGTCGAGGGCGACGAGCGAGGACGTGTAGAGGTTGTCGCCTTTGCGCGAGTCGCCGTTCCAGTCGGGCCCGGGATTGCCCGTGCCCCAGTACAGCAGCTTCAGCGCGGGATCGTAGGAGCCGGTCAGCCACGTCGCGCCGCCGCCGTGCACCCAGCTGTCGCCGGGCCACCCTTCGCTCCCGGGTTCACCAGGCGACGGGACGGTGTAGAACCGCCAGAGCTGTTTGCCGCTCTTCGCGTCGTACGCGTCGAGGAATCCGCGGATTCCCGCTTCGCCGCCGCTGATGCCGACGATCACCTTGTCGTCGACGACGAGCGGGGCGGCGGTGATGGCGTGGCCGGTCGGGTTCTCGCCGACGTGCACCGACCAGCGCTCGATGCCCGCGCGCGCGTCGAGGGCGAAGAGGTAACCGTCGAGCGTGCCCACGTAGACCATGTTGTCGAGGATCGCCACGCCGCGGTTGACGCGCGGGAAGCCGAGGTTCAGCACGCCCGCCGCGATCGGCCGCGTCCACTCCCACAGCGCCTTTCCGCTCTTCAAATCCAGCGCCGCGACCATCGTCGGACCCGAGGTGACGTACATGATGCCGTTGGCGACGACCGGCGTCGATTCGACCGAGCCGGTGCCCGGCGGCTGATACACCCAGGCGGGCCGCAGCGTCGCGACGTTCTCGGTGGTGATCTGCGTCAGTGGGGAGAAGCGGTGCGAGCTGTAGGAGCCCGAGTACATCGGCCACTGGCCGTCCTGCGCCAGCAGAGGCACGGACGCGAGGAGGATTGCCGTGGCGCAGGCCGTGCTGTTCATTTCGCACCTCGCAGCGTGGCCAGATAGGCGACCAGATCGTCGAGCTGCGCCGACGACAGACGCGATTCGTACGACGGCATCAGTGTGCCCTCGAGCTCGCGGTCGACGCGCGTCAGCGCCGATTTCTCAAGCGTGTGCACGTTGCCGGCCGCGTCGCGGATGTGAATCCAGAAGACGTCTTCGTTGACGCGGATGCCGCGGATCTCCGGGCCGCTCGCCGGTACCGCGCGGACCACGAGGTAACCGGGCGGATGCGCCGCCGCCGGTGTGACGAGCGAGTCGCGCAAGTACGCCGAGCCCCGGCGTCCCCCGATCGTCGTCAGCTCGGGACCGAGGATGCCGCCGCGTCCGTCGACGGCGTGGCAGGCGCCGCAGCTGTTGGATTGATACACGGCCGCGCCGCGCTCGGCGTTGCCTGGGCCCGGACGAAACGCGGAGCGCGACAGAGACAGGACGTACGTCGCCGCCTGCCGCGTCTCGCGCTCGGTGAGACGGAAGGACGGCATGTCGGTCCCCGGAATACCTTTGTTGACGATATCGACGATCGACGTGAGGGTGGTGGCGTGGAGCAGCTTACCGTGGAGGTTCGGCCCGGCGCCGCCGTCGCCCCCGTTGCCGTGGCACCACGCGCATTGCGCGTCGAAGATACGCCGGCCCGACGCCATGTCCGACGGCGGGGCGGTGCCTGCAAGTCTGGTCTGCGCCGCCGCCTGAATCGGCAGCAGCAACTGCAGCGCGGCGAGGCACGCGATGTTCAGGATCGTCCGTGTCACGAAAAAACCTCCGTCGAACGCGGAAAGACGAGGACGCGCGGATTATAGCCTCAGACGCGGGCCAGCAGCGCGGCGAGCTGGGGGTCCTGCGCGGGCAGCACCGTGCGGAGGTCGAGGAGCAGCCGACCGCTCTCGATACGCGCGATGATCGGCGGCGTGAGGCGGCGAAGATCCTGTTCGAGCGCGTGCGGCGTCAGGCCGTGTTTTTCAATCGCGACGAGCCAGGTGGGAAGCTCCACGCCGGGCGCGCTGCCGCCGCCGATCGTCGACGTGCCCGCGACGAGCGCGGCCGTCCAGTCGGCGAGTTCGCCGATCGTGGCGGCCAACGTGTCCGCGCGCACGCGAACCTCGTCTGCCGTCATCGTCAGCATGCGCTGGACCGGGAGGGTCGTCGCCGCGCGGCCCGCGGCGTATTCGGTGAGCGTCGCCTCGAGCGCAGCGTACGTCATCTTGTCCACGCGTAACGCGCGCATCAGCGGATGTGTCCGGATCCGCTCGATCAGCGCCGCGCGCCCGACGATCAGCCCGGCCTGAGGTCCGCCGAGGAGCTTGTCGCCGCTGAAGCAGCAGATGTCGACGCCCGCGGTGATGGTCGCTCGAACCGCAGGTTCCGCGCCGATGGGATCCGCGCCTATAGGGTCAGACCCGGGTCTGACCCGGGTCTGACCCTGCTCGGATGCGGGATTGACACCGAGGTGGCCGCTGCCGAGATCTTCGGCGACAGGGACGTTGAATTTTCTGCCGAGGGTGACAAGATCCGTCAGGGACGGCCGCTCGGTGAATCCTTCGATGCGGAAATTCGAAGGGTGGACCCGAAGAATGAGTGCGGTTTTTTCGCTGATCGCGGCCGCAACATCTGTCCCTCGTGTTTTGTTCGTGGTCCCGACCTCGCGCAGTATTGCGCCACTCTGCGCCATGACGTCCGGTATGCGAAAGCCGCCGCCGATCTCGACCAGCTCCCCGCGCGATACGATCACCTCGCGTCCTGCCGCAAGCGCCGCCAGCACGAGCAGCATCGCCGCCGCGTTGTTGTTGACCACGACCGCCGCGTCGGCGCCGGTCAGGCGGCAGAGCATCCCCTCGGCGTGCACGTCGCGCCGCCCGCGCGCACCGCGCGGCAGGTCGTACTCGAGCGACGAATAGCCGTGCGCGACTTCGACGACGCGCTCGACGGCGGACGCTGCGAGCGGCGCCCGCCCCAGATTCGTGTGCAGTATGACGCCGGTCGCGTTGATGACCGCCTGCAGCGACGGCCGAAAGACCTCACTCACCCGTGACGCCGCCGCCGCTTCGAGGCGGCTGATCACGGCCGCTTGCGTCGCCAGAGCGGCATCGCCGCCGGCCATGGCCGTCCGCGCCTCCGCCGCCGCCGCCCGCAGGGCCTCGACGGTCGCCTCGGCGCCGAATCGCGCTTCAAGCGCGCGCACCGCCGGCCGGTGGCGCAGCACCTCGATCGACGGAATGAGTCTGAAGTCGGACATGTCCCATTTCAGATTTCAGACGTCAGGCGACAGGTGCGGATTGCCAGTCAGCAATCTGGACATCCAATCTGAAATCTGCATTCTGAAATCTGCGATGCTATGCTAACACTTCACCCTCATGACCTCGGATCCGCCGAAATACCGGCCGCTCGAACGCTTCTGGCCGTACGCCGAGCTGCCCGAACAGCCGACCGCCGCCGAGCTCGCCGCCCTCGATCCCGATCTGTACGAGGCGCTGTTCGGCGCGCAGAAACGCCCGTTCTCGATCACGCTGGTGTTTCCGGCGATCGACGTGCCGGCGTTTGCGACGGCGCTCGAGATCGCGCGCGCGTCGGCGGAATTCCGCGAGACGGGCGCGGGCGACGGCCTGCGGTATCGCGCGCGTTTCTGGTCCAGCGAGGCGTCGAAGCTGCGCGATCTCTTTCAGATCGTTGGCCGCTCGGACGCCACCGACGTGCTGATCGACGACCGTCCGGTGCCCTACGCCCGCGAGTTGTGGCTGCCGCTGGTCTGGTTCCTCATCCCCCGGTAACGCGGTGCCCCCCTCAAGCATCGATCGCGAGCTGACGCGGCTCGAAGCGGAGCTCAAGCAGCTCGAAGCCGAATACAACATGTTCTTCGCCGGACGGCTCGCCAAACCGCCCTGGGAGACGCGCGCCCGCGTCGAGGCGCTCGTCAAGCAGCTCGATCGCGGGCACATGGCGAACACAGGCGATCGCTTCCGCTTCTCCACGCTGCAGTCGCGCTTCGCGACGTTCATCGATCTCTGGGATCGCGGCCTGCGCGCGCGCGAGGAGGGACGGCCGGGCCCGTTCGCGCACAAGCGCACGCCGGTGGAGCCAGAGAAGAAGCTGCCCGAGGATCGCATCCTGCACGTCTCGGCGTTCCGCGATCCGGTGCGCGAAATCGACAAGCTGACGGACCTGTACGAATCGCTGGCCGAAGCCCGTCGCGAAGTGGGCGAGGACGCCCCGCCGTTCCACAAGTTCGCCGAGCTCGTGAAGAATCAGGTGAAGAAGCTGCGCGACACGGGCTCGCCGGAGGTCGCGTTCCGTGTGGCGGTGAAGGACGGGAAAGTGAGCTTTACGGCGCGGGGTCTGAAAGGCGTGACGGAGTGACCGGATGCGAAAAGGGCCGAGGGCGGCGGCCGAAGGCACCGCGTGCCCTGGGCCGTTCGCCCTCAGCTCTGGAATGCGGCTAGATCTTGGTGACGTTGCCGGCCTGCGGGCCCTTCGGGCCGTCGACGATTTCGAACTCCACCGCCTGGCCTTCCTCGAGCGAACGGAAACCGTCGCCCTGAATGGCGGAGTAGTGCACGAAGACGTCGCTGCCTCCGTCACGCTCGATGAACCCGTAGCCCTTGGCGTT
>JAYVYV010000087.1:0-4923 GCA_043783985.1 Acidobacteriota bacterium
CGATCCTCCAGGATCATTCGAGCCGCGCGCTGTATCTCTTCCCGACCAAAGCGCTGGCCCAGGATCAGCTGGCCGAGCTGCAGGGCATGTGCGAGACCATCGCCGCCGCCTCGGGCGATGAAGTCGGCGTGTTCACCTACGACGGCGACACGCCGCAGGACGCCCGCCGCTCGATTCGCGGCCGCGCGCATATCGTGCTCAGCAACCCCGATATGGTGCACTCGGGGATTCTGCCGCACCATCCGCGGTGGGCGAAGCTCTTCGAGAACCTGCGCTACGTCGTGATCGACGAGCTGCACGCGTATCGCGGCGTCTTCGGCAGCCATCTCTGCAACGTGCTGCGGCGTCTCCGGCGGATCTGCCGGCACTACGGCTCGAACCCGGTCTTCCTCTGCTCGTCGGCGACGATCCAGAACCCGCGCGAGCTGGCCGAGCGCCTCACCGAGCAGCCGTTCGAGCTCGTGGACAAGAGCGGCGCGCCGCGCGGCGAGAAGTTCTTCGTCTTCGTGAACCCGCCGGTCGTCAACCACCAGCTCGGCATCCGCCGGTCGTACCTCGCCGAAACGCGCCGGGTCGCCTCCGAATTTCTCAAGCGCAACCTGCAGCTCATCGTCTTCGCGCAGAGCCGCCTCTCGACCGAGATTCTGACGACGTACCTGAAGGACGACTTCGAGGGAATTCCTGGCGCGGCGGAGAAGATTCGGGGGTACCGCGGGGGCTACCTGCCGAACCGCCGGCGCGAGATCGAAAAAGGGCTGCGCGAGGGGGTGGTGCGCGCGGTGGTGTCGACCAACGCGCTCGAACTCGGCATCGACATCGGCGCGCTCGACGTGTCGATCATGGCCGGGTATCCGGGGACGATCGCCGCCACGTGGCAGCGCGCGGGCCGGGCGGGGCGGCGCAGCGGCCGATCCGCGGCGGTCATGGTCGCCAGCAGCGCGCCGCTCGATCAGTTCGTCGTGCGTAACCCGTCGTACTTCTTCGACGCGTCGCCGGAGCGCGCGCTGATCGATCCCGACAACCTCCACATCCTGGTGGACCACCTCAAGTGCGCGACGTTCGAGCTGCCGTTCGGCGCCACAGAAACGTTCGGCCGCCCCGACGCGCAGGAGATTCTCGGCGTCCTGTCCGAACAGGGGCTCGTGCACCGTGCCGGCGAGGACGCGCCGTGGACATGGACCAACGAGTCGTACCCGGCGGACGCCGTGAGCCTGCGGTCGGTGTCGTCGGACAACTTCGTCATCGTCGATATCACGCAGGAGACGCGGGTCATCGGCGAGACCGATTTCACGAGCGGACCCGCCACGCTGCACCCCAAGGCGATCTATCTCGTCGAAGGGCAGCTGTTCCAGGTGGAGCGGCTGGATTTCGAAGGACGGAAGGCGTTCGTGCGCTCGATCGACTGCGATTACTACACCGACGCGATCACCTACACGAAAGTGACGGCGATCGACGCGTTCGCGACCGACGACACACGCACGCACGGCGAGGTGCACGTCGTGTCGCGCGTGGTGGGCTTCAAAAAGATCAAGTTCTATACGAACGAGAACGTCGGATCCGGCGAGCTGGATCTGCCCGAGCAGCAGATGCATACGACGGCGTACTGGCTGACGATTCCATCCGGCGTGATGGCCGTGCTGCCCTACGCGTCCGACGATCGGCGCGACGGCGTGATCGGGCTCGCGTCCGGGCTGAAGCAGGTGGCGCAGCTGCTGCTGATGTGTGACGGCCACGATATCGGCATCTCCATCAGCAGCGAGGAGACCGCCGGCCCGGGGAGCGGCGCGGCGGGCTCGCAGAACATCTTCGTGTACGACAACTACCCGGGCGGCATCGGCTTCAGCGCGCCTTTGTACGACATGCACCGCGAGCTGCTGGAGAGCGCGCGCCGGCTGATCGCCGAGTGTCCATGCGAGAACGGCTGCCCTGGCTGCGTCGGACCTGTCGGCCACACCGGTCCGCTCGCCAAGGCGGCCGCGCTTCGCATCCTCCACCTGTTGCTCGCGAACGCGGAGGACATCGAGGCGACAGAGGCCACAAAGGAAATCGGCGTCGGCCCGACAGCCGCGGCGGGCGAGGAGGTCGTGCCGTTTTGAGCTCGCTGGCCGACCGCATCCGCGGGATCGTCGCGCCGCGTGTTGGAGGGGCCGACCCAGGCGTCGGCCCTGCCGGTTCGGGCGGACAAACCGGTCCGCCCCTGCACCAGTCACAGACCGACATCGCCGCGGTTCTGGGCGGCGCCTGGCGCGAGGCCGACGGCCGGCGCTGTGTCGTCGTCGATCGCCGGTGGGAGCCGTCGGTGCGCCACGGACGCGAACGGATCGGCGCGCTGGCGGAGCGGCTCGATCGGGCGGCCGGCGAGGCGGCGCTGTTCACCGGCGGCGCGCCCGCGCCGCCGCCGTTCGTGTTCTTCGATCTCGAGACCACGGGCCTCAGCGGCGGCGCAGGCACGCTGGCGTTCCTGGTGGGCTGCGCGTGGTTCGAGGGCGACGGCTCGTTCCTGACGCGCCAGTTTCTCCTCACCCGCCACGCCGACGAGCGCATGTTCCTGGAAACGGTCGCCGCCGAGCTCGCGCGCGCCGGCGCGCTCGTCAGCTTCAACGGCAAGTCATTCGACGCGCCGCTGCTCGAAGGGCGGTATCTCTTTCACCGGCTCGCATGGCGCGGCCGCGAGATGCCGCACGTCGACGTGCTGCACCCTGCGCGGCGGTTCTGGAAACCGCGCGTCGCGCGCCCCTTTCATGGCGGCGATCGCGGGACTGAAAGCCCCGCGCTGCCGGGAGAAGGCTGTTCGCTGCAGGCGCTCGAACGCCAGATCGTCGGCGCGCGGCGGACCGGCGACGTCCCGGGTTTCGAGGTTCCCGGGCGGTACTTCCAGTTCGTGCGGAGCGGCGATGCCGGGCCGCTCGAGGGCGTGCTGGAGCACAACCGCCTGGATCTGCTGACGCTGGCGGCGCTCACCGCGCGGTTGTTGCACATGGTGCGGACGGGTCCCGACGCAGTCGGCGACCCGCGCGAAGCGCTCGCGCTCGGGCACGTCTACGCGCGGGGCGGGCGTGAGTCGCGCGCGCGAGACAGTTATCGCCGCGCGATCGACCGCTGCCGCTCGCCGCGCGGCGCCTTCGATCCGGTCAGGATCGACGCGCTACGCGCGCTGGCGCTCACGTGCCGTCGTTCACGGCGACACGACGAGGCGGCGTGCTGCTGGATCGAACTGGCCGAGATGCGCGGCTGCCCGCCGCCGATCGTGCGCGAAGCGACCGAAGCGCTCGCGATTCATCACGAGCACCGCGTGCACGATCTGGCGCTGGCGCGGCGGTTCGCGCTCGGCAGCCTCGCAGCCCTCACCGACGGTCCGCGACCGTCACTGGCGCAGGCGGTCAGGCACCGCCTCGCCCGCATCGAACGCAAGATCAGCGGGTCCGTGCAGAACGGTCAGCTGCTCGACTGAGCCGTTTCCACGTGGATGTGGCGTCGGGATATGTAGGGGGAGGATCTACCTGGCGGCCGGGCGAAGGACCGAGGCGGAGCAGTCGGCGGCGAGTCGAGCGACCACCGACGCCCCTTGGGTCTATCGGGCGGCTGGCGCCGCTTCCTTCTTGGCCTTCGTCGCCTTCGCGGCGGTCTTGCGGCTTTCCGACGTCTGGGCGCCGTACTTCTTCGTGAACCGCTCCACACGGCCCTCGGTATCGAGCAGCTTCTGCTTGCCCGTGAAGAACGGGTGGCAGCTCGAGCAGATTTCGAGATGCAGCTCGGGCTTGGTCGACCTCGTCTTCCAGGTCGTGCCGCACGCGCACCGCGCCTCGACGTCGAAATACTTAGGGTGAATGGCTTCCTTCACAGCGTGCTCCTTGGCCTATCCGGGAAACCATCATTATACCAGACGCCTAAGGAGTCGCGTCCGGCGACCGGTTCCAGCGGTGGCTCTTCAGGGCGTCCGCCACGCGGTGGGGCAGCCGGGCTCCGTCGCTCGCGGCCAGGTTCCGCTCGACATGCGCCGGCCGGCGCATGCCGGGAATCGTCGTGCTGACCGCGGCGTGCTCCAGGATGAAGCGAAGGGCCAGCTCGGGCAGGTCCATCCCGTCGGGCACGAGCGGGGTCAGACGGTCGACGCGCGCCAGGGTCGCCGTGAGGTGCTCGCTGTTGAAGTACACGTTGCGCCAGTCGCCGTCGGCCCAGCGGGACTCGGGCGTCAGGGTACCCGTCAGGCTGCCTTCGTCGAACGGCACGCGTGCGATGACGGCGATGTCGTGCGCCAGGCAGTACGGAAGCAGGTCGTCCTCCGGCGCCTGGTCGAAGACGTTGTAGACCACCTGGACGCTGTCGACGAGGCCGGTCTCGAGCGCGCGCAACACGTTCGAGGCTTCCCACCGGTTGACACTGATCCCGATCGCGCGCACCAGCTTCTCGCGCTTCAGGTCGTCGACCGCGCGCTGCCAGCCGTCGTCGGACGCCCAGGCGTCGCTCCACACGTGGAACTGCTGCAGGTCGATCGTCTCCACGCCCAGGTTCCGCAGGCTCTTCTCGGTGTACTCGCGGACATGCGCCGCCGGATACGTATCGTGCACGGGATACTCCGCCTTGCCCGGCCACTTCATGTTCTTCGGCGGAATCTTGGTCGCGACGTAGGCGGGCGCGCCGCGGTGCGTGCGTAGCGCTTCGCCGAGGAGCGTCTCGCTCTTGCCCGTTCCGTAGGCCCACGCAGTGTCGAAGAAATTGCAGCCGAGCGCGAACGCGCGGTCGAGGGCCTGCAGCGATTCCTGGTCGTCGGACCCGGTCCACCCGCCCATGCCCCACATGCCGTAGCCGATTTCCGACACCTGCCATCCGGTCCGGCCGAACGCCCGAGTACGCATGCCGGTTATTTTGGCACGATCGCCTCGCGGCCGCCGGCAGCGGCTACAAATCCGGCGGTGTCAAACC
>JAYVYV010000088.1:0-13585 GCA_043783985.1 Acidobacteriota bacterium
GGTCGACTGCACCAAGTGCGGCGAAGCGATCACCACCTCCGCGCTCGTCGAGCGAACCGCGTCGGTCTTCGACCAGTACGGCGCCGACTCGTGGTACGAGCGGCCGACCGAGGAATTCATCCCCGAAGGGTTGACGTGCCCGTCGTGCGGCGGCACGAGCTTCGAGCGCGAGATGAACATCCTCGACGTCTGGTTCGACTCC
Organism: Acidobacteriota bacterium; assembly: GCA_043783985.1. Lineage (GTDB taxonomy): Bacteria > Acidobacteriota > Vicinamibacteria > Vicinamibacterales > CAVVIG01 > CAVQFC01. Next base: position 203 of record JAYVYV010000088.1, read on the forward strand.
GGATCGAGCCATGAGGCGGTGCTCTCCGTCCGTCCAGACCTCACGTGGCCGGCCGACATTTACCTCGAAGGGAGCGACCAGCATCGCGGCTGGTTCCAGAGCTCGCTGCTCGTCGGCCTCGGCACGCGCGGCCGCCCGCCGTTCAAACAGATCCTGACGCACGGGTTCCTGATCGACGTCGACGGAAAGAAGAAGTCGATCAAGAATCCGTGTGTGAGGATCTGCTTGAACGGCGGCCGGCCGCGCGTTCCCAGGCCGACGAGCAGCGAGCTCTGGAACCAGCCGCGATGCTGGTCGCTGCCCTCGAGGTAGATGTCGGCCGGCCACGTGAGCTCGGGGCGGACGGACAGCACGGCCTCGTGGCTCGATCCGGAATCGAACCAGACGTCGAGGATGTTCATCTCGCGTTCGAAGCTCGTGCCGCCGCAGGACGGGCACATCAGCCCGTCCGGGATGAATTCCTCGGTCGCCCGCTCGTACCAGGCGTCGGCGCCGTACTGGTCGAAGACGATCGCGGTCTTCTCGACCAGCGCCGGCGAGGTGATCGCCTCGCCGCACTTCGTGCAGTCGACGGCGGGGATCGGCACACCCCAGACGCGCTGGCGCGAGATGCACCAGTCGGGGCGGTTGGCGACCATGTTGTACATGCGGTCGTGGCCCCACGCAGGGATCCACCGCACCTTGTTGTCGATCGCGTCGATCGCCGCTTCACGCAACGTCTTGAGCCCTGTTCCCTGGGCTCCCAGCCCTGAGCCCTGAGCCCTGAGCCCTGCGCCCTCAGCCCTCTGCCCTTCTCCGATGACCGGTTCACCGTCCAGCCTGATGAACCATTGCGACGTGGCGAGAAAGATCACCGGGTTGTGGCAGCGCCAGCAGTGGGGGTAGGTGTGTTGAAACGCTTCGCGATGCCAGAGCTTGCCGCGCTCCTTGAGGGCCGCCTCCACGTTCGGGTTCGCGTCGAACACGCGCTGGCCGCCGAACAACTCCACCGTGTCGAGGAAATGGCCGGCCGCCCCGATCGGGGCATAGATCTCCAGCCCGTACTTCACGCCGGTGTTGAAGTCGTCCGCGCCGTGGCCCGGCGCCGTGTGCACCGCGCCGGTGCCGGCCTCGAGCGTCACGTACTCGCCGAGGACGCCCAGCGACGTCCGAGGGTAGAGCGGATGCTGGAAGCGGATGTGCTCGAGCTCCGCCCCTTTCATTCGCGCGAGCGGCTCACCGAACGCCTTGCCGCCGGCCGCGGCCACCTTCGGCGCGAGCGCTTCGGCGACGATCACCGCCCGGCCGTCGACGTCGTACGCCGCGTAGTCGAACTCGGGATGAAACGCGATGCCGAGGTTCGACGGAATCGTCCACGGCGTCGTCGTCCAGATGAGCACCGAGACGGTGCGGCCGACGAGTTGCGGCACGCGCTTGAAGAACTCCGCTTCGCTCTCCGCGGCCAGCGCGAACTCGACGTAGATCGACGGTGAGGTGTGATCCTCGTATTCGACCTCCGCCTCTGCCAGCGCGGTGCGGCAGTGGATGCACCAGTGCACCGGCTTCTTGCCCTTGTAGACCAGTCCCTGCTCGACGAACTTCCCGAACGCGCGCGCGATCGCCGCCTGATATCTGAAGTTCATCGTCAGGTACGGCGCGTCCCACGTGGCGAGGATGCCGAGGCGCTGGAACTGCTCCGTCATCGTGCCGATGTAGCGTTCGGCGTACGCGCGGCACGCCCGGCAGAAGTCGGCGACCGACATCTCGCGCTTCTTCGGCCCCAGCTCGCGATCGACCTGCAGCTCGATCGGCAGGCCGTGGCAGTCGTAGCCGACGAGGTACGGCGCGTCGAATCCGGCCATCGAGCGCGACTTGACGACGAGCTCCTTGAGGATCTTGTTCAGCGCCGTGCCCATGTGGATGTTGCCGTTGGCGTACGGCGGGCCGTCGTGCAGCACGAACTTCGGCGCGCCTGCCCGGCGCGCGCGAATCTTCCCGTACAGGTCCATCGCGGTCCACCGGGCGAGCGTCTCGGGCTCGCTGGTCGGCAGATTCGCCTTCATCGGGAAGTCGGTGCGCGGCAGGTTGACGGTGTCTTTCCACTCAGGCATTGGGTATCTACCGATTCTATAATGATCCGATGCGCGCCATGCGGCTCGACAACGGTTTGAAGGTCCTCATCCAGGAAGAACACACGGCGCCGCTCGCCTCGGTCTGGTGCTGGTACAAGGTGGGATCCAAGGACGAGCGCCCCGGCCTCACCGGCGTCTCGCATTGGTGCGAGCACATGAACTTCAAGGGGACCACGAACATTCCGCGCGATCAGGTGAAGGGGATCATCGAGCAGTACGGCGGCAGCTGGAACGGCTACACCTGGATCGATCAGACCACCTATCTCGAGACCGCGACCCGCGACGCGCTCGACCGGATGCTCTTCATCGAAGCCGAGCGCATGGCCAGCTGCCTGTACCACCCCGATGACTGCGAGTCCGAGCGCAGCGTCATCATCTCGGAGCTGAAGGGGGGGGAGAACGATCCCGATCAGCTGCTCGATCAGGAGCTGACCGCGACCGCGTTCAAGGCGCATCCGTACCGCCACCCTACGATCGGCTGGCTGCCCGACCTGCAGACCATGACGCGCGAAGACCTGTTCGGCTACTACCGCCGCTTCTACGTCCCGAACAACGCGACGCTGGTCATCGTCGGCGACGTCGACACCGACGCGGCGCTGCGCCGGGTCGAGCACCATTTCGGCGGCATCCAGCCAGGCTCCCCCCCCGAGCGGCTCCGCACGTCCGAGCCCGAGCAGACGGGTGAACGGCGGCTGACGATCAGGCAGGAGGGCACCACCGGCTATCTGAAGGTCGGGTATCACGCGCCGTCGGCGACCGATCGCCACTTCTTTCCGCTGCTGATCCTCGACGCCGTGCTCACGGGCGCGAAGGGGCTGAATCTGTGGTCCAGCTTCCGGGTGCCGCCGCCGCAGCGCAGCGCGCGGCTCTACCGGGCGCTGGTCGAACGCGGCCTCGCCTCGTCGGTGTCTGGCGGACTGATGCCGACGGAGGACCCGTTCCTCTACACGGTGTCGGTGACCGCGAACGAGGGGACACTGCTTGCGTCGGTGGAGGAGGCGCTGCTCGAAGCGCTCGCCGGTGTCGAGCTCCACGGGATCACCGGGCCGGAGCTGGTGAAAGCCAAGGCGCAGCTGCGCGCGCGCCTCGTCTTCGACAGCGACAGCGTCACCAACATCGCGCATCAGCTCGGCTACTACGACACGATTGCGAGCGTGGACGTATTCACGGACGCGCCCGCGCGGATCGCGGCGGTCACGCTCGAAGAAGTGGCCACCGCCGCGCGCGCCGTGCTCGCCCCGTCCAACCGCACGATTGGCTGGTTCGAGCCGCTGCCGGTTGGTGGCGCGAAGGCTTCAGCCGAGCGGCCGGTCGCTTAGATGCCCCTCAATCCGCTGCGGACGACGCTCGACAACGGCGCCACCCTGCTGGTCAAGCAGACGAAGACGACGCCCGCGGTGGCGATCAGCCTGTCGATGCGCGCCGGATCGATTGCCGATCCGCCGGGCCAGGCGGGGATGACGTGGCTGCTGTCGCGCGTGCTCGATCGCGGCACCGCGACGCGATCCGCCGCCGACATCGCCGAGGAACTGGACAGCCGCGGCATCACGCTGTCGGTCCTGGTCACGCGCCATCTCTTCACGCTCGTGTGCGCCTGTCTCGCCGACGATTTCGAGCCGATCCTCGCGCTGATCGGCGACATCGTCACGTCGCCGTCGCTGCCGGAAGAGGAGATCGCGACGCGCAAAGGCGAGGTGATTACGTCGATCCGGCAGGATGACGACAACCCGGCGATCCGCGCGACCGAGGCGCTGATGGCGCTCCTGTACCCGGACGGACATCCGTACGGCCGCCGAACGAAAGGATCGATCGACAGCGTCGAACACTTCACGCGCGAGCAGCTGCTCACGCTGCACGACGAGCGGTTCGCCCCGGGCGCCTTGACCGCGGTCATCGTCGGCGACGTCGAACCGGCGCGGGCGCAGGAGGTGATGTCGCGCGTGTTCGGCGCGTGGACCGAACCGGCGCCGCCGCCTCTCGTCGTTCCGCTGGTGGTCCCCGCCATCGCGCGCCGTCGGATCGTCATACCGATGATGAACAAGTCGCAGGCCGACATCGCCTACGGCTTCACGGCGATCACGCGCCACGACCCGGCGTACTACGCGTACTGGCTGATGAACGTGGCGTTCGGCCAGTATGCGATCGGCGGCCGGCTCGGCGACAGCATCCGCGAGCGGCAGGGCATGGCGTACTACGTGTCCAGCGCGCTCGACGCCAACGTCGCCCCCGGGCCGCTGACCATCCGAGCCGGCGTCAGCCCGGCGAACGTCGATCGCGCGGTCGCTTCGATTGACGAAGAGATCGCGAGGCTGCGGCAGGAGGGTCTGACGCCGAAGGAGCTCGACGAGTCGCGCCGCTATCTGATCGGCTCGATCCCGCGGTCGCTCGAGACCAACGGCGCGATCGCCAACTTTCTGCAGACTGGAGAATTCTTCGGCCTCGGCCTCGACTACGACGCGCGGCTGCCGGATCTGTTGAGCGCGGTGACGCTGGACGACGTGAACGCGGCCGCGCGGCGCGCCTTGGATCCCGACCGCGCTACGGTCGTGATCGCGGGACCCTACGCAGATCCGGGAATTGGGTAATCGGGTAATCTGGTGATTGGGTAATCGATTGGCCAATCGACCAGTCAATTACCCGATTACCCAATCACCCGATTATCCAATTCATGTGTCATTGAAGGCTGTTCTCTTCGACGTCGACTTCACGCTGATCTATCCCGGGCCCACGTTCCGCGGCCGGGGCTATCAGGCGTTCTGCGCGCGCTACGGCATGGATGTCGATCACGCCCTGTTCGAGCAGGGCGTCGCCAGCGCCGCGCCGCTCCTCAACAGCCCCGACCATGTGTACGACGCCGAAGTGTTCATCGCGTACACGAGCCATATCATCGAGCGGATGGGCGGCAGCGGGCCCCGCGTCGACGAATGCTCGCGCGAGATTTACCGCGAATGGGCGGCGTGTCAGCATTTCGAGTTGTACGACGATGTGCCGCCGGTGCTGCGGCAGTTGGCGGATTCGGGCCTGCGCGTCGGCCTGATCTCGAACACGCACCGCTGCCTCGCGTCGTTCCAGGCGCATTTCGAGCTGCAGGGGCTGATCAGCGCGACGGTTTCCTCGTCGGACCACGGATTGATGAAGCCGCACCCGAGCATTTTTGCCGCGGCGCTGGAACTGCTCGACGTGCGGGCGGCGGAGGCCGTGATGGTCGGCGACAGCGTGCGCCAGGATATCGAGGGCGCGCTCGGAGCGGGCATGCGGGCGATCCTGCTCGATCGGGGCGACACGGCCGCGGCGCGGCCGACACTCGATGTCCCTGTGATACGGTCCCTTCGAGAGCTGCCGGCACTTCTGATTGGGTAATTGGATAATCGGGTAATCTGGTAATCGATGGGGCGATTGGCTGTCGATTCGGCAATCCATTACCCGATTACTCAATCACCCGATTACCCGATGCCCGTGATCACCTATCGCGATCTCACCACCCTCGCAGACTTCGCCGGCGTCGTCGATCTCGAGCGCGAGATCTGGGGGCCCGGGTACGACGAGGTCGTGCCCGTCCCGATTCTCGCGGTCACCGTGATGCGCGGCGGCATTCTGATCGGCGCGTTCGACGGCGGCCAGTTGATCGGGTTCGTGTACTCTCTGCCCGGCATCAAGCACGGCAAGCCGACGCAGTGGTCGCACATGGCCGGCGTGCTCGCGGCCTTTCGCAGCGCGGGTGTCGGATATCGATTGAAGATCCTCCAGCGCGAACGAACGCTCGCAATGGGGCTGGACCTGGTCGAGTGGACCTACGACCCGATGCAGGCGATGAACGCGCACCTCAACTTCGCGAAGCTCGGCGTCATCGCGGAGGAGTACGAGATCAACGTGTACGGGGAGTCGACGAGCCCGCTGCACAAGGGCAACCCGACGGATCGGTTCGTGGCGGAGTGGCGGGTGCGCGACGCGCGGGTCGGGGAGCGGGTGCGCGGCGCCGGGCCTCTGGCGCCGGTCCTGACGGTGGAGCCCGCGTGCCGGGCACAAGCCGCCGGCGAGTGGCTTCGTCCCGCGGCGATCGATCTCTCGCTGGACGCGAAACGCATCGGCGTCGAGATTCCGGCCGGCTTCACCCAGATGCTGTCGGATGCGCCGGATCTGGCCCTCGAGTGGCGAATGGCCACGCGGGCGCTCTTTACGACATATTTCGCCCGCGGCTACCGCGCGGTGGAGTTCTTCATCGACCGGACCGCACACAAGGGCGCGTATCTGATGGTACGCCATAAAAATTAAGAATTCGGAATTCGGAATTTGGAATCCGTGAGCGCATTCCAAATTCCAAATTTCCTAATTCCTAATTCCTAATTCCGGAGCGCGGTCACCGGATCGAGTCCGCTCGTCGCGCGCCGATCGGCGTCTGGATGCACGATGCGCGCATCATCCGGATGAACAGCACGCGTTTTTCGAATCGACAATCGCCATTGGTTGTATATACTACCGATCCACAAGGAGCGCTTTTATGAACATCGAACACCAGCGTGCGTCCCGGGCTGCAGTTGCGGTTGCATTCCTGCTGACGGCAGCAACGTCGCTGCTGGCACAGGCGCCGTCACCCGCCCCGTCCACCGCCGTCCTGGTCAGTCTCACTGTCAAGGCTGAGACGGATCGCGCGCAGATGATGAAGGCGATGCCCGAGGAAATACGCGCCACGGTCAAGCTGTATCTGGACGGAAAGATTCATCAGTGGTATTCGCGCAGCGATGGGAGGGGCGTCCTCTTCGTGATGAACTGCAGCACGGTGGCCGAAGCCAAGGCGCTCATGGACGCGTTGCCGCTCGCCAAAGCCAATCTGGCGACCTTCGAGTTCACGGCGCTCAGCCCGCTCACGCCGCTTCGCCTCCTACTGGCCGAGCCAGCGGCATCACCGAAGTAGTCGACGCGTGACACGTCCGCGACGAGCACCGAGTGCGCCCGGTCCGGATGCGTTGGCGGATTTCCGCTGCGCGTGCGCGACCGCACGGCAGGTCGCGCGCGTGCTGACGCAGCTTTACGACAGCCGGCTGCGGGACAGCGGCCTCGAGGCGCCGCAATTTGCGCTGATGATGGCGTTGGACAGGCAGGGGCCCTGTAGTCAGGTCGCGATTGGTCGCCGGCATGCGCTCGACAAGACGACGGTGTCTCGGAATCTGAAGCTCCTGGAACGACGCGGCTGGATCGGTGTCTCGGTGGCGGCTGACCGACGCGAACGCCAGTTCAGGCTCACGCCCGCCGGGCGCGCCAGGCTCGCCGCCGCGAAGCCTCTGTGGAAAACGGCTCAGGATGAGCTGAGGTCAACGATGACCGCTGGGCAATGGGACGCGATATTCCGCGCTTTCACGACCGTGACCCAAGCCGCGCAGCGCATTCAAGACGAGTCCAAACCGAAAGCGAGGACATGATGACGCCGGTCGCTCAGAGAGCACTCTTCGCGCGCATCGCGACGCTCGTCGTTCTCATCGTCGGGGCTCCCCACGTCCGCGCCCAAACGAATGCCGCCGGCCATAATCACAACCTGACGGGCGACCGCGTCATCGTGCTGCCGCGCGATCTCGAAATGCGTCTGGCCGTGAACGCGCTTCCACGTGACCTGCGCGCCGGCGCCACCGTCCTGATCATGGAATCGGCTGGATACGTCAAGGCGCGTCAAGGCACCAACGCGTTCACGTGCATCGTGAGTCGCCGGGGAGGCAATTTCTATCCAGTGTGTTTCGACGAGGAAGGCACACGCACAATCCTGCCAGCCTTCGCCGACGATGCCCTGCTACGCCTGAAGGGCGCGACGGACGAGGAGGTGGAGCGGCAGCTCGCACAGGGGTTTGAGCAGGGCCGGTACCGTCCGCCGGCCCGGCCGGGAGTCGCCTACATGCTGTCTCCAGCGACATATTTGCTGGAAAACGGGAAGCTGGCCCGCAGTTTCCCGCACACGATGTTCTACGCGCCTTTCCTGACGAACGCCGATATCGGCGGCATCATGGGTCGGACCGCTTTTGTCGACCGGCCTGGTCCGCACGGGATGATTATCGTGATTGCCGGACAAAAGGAACGCGAGACGCTTCCCACTGAATCGCAGGCGCTCGTCGATGAAGTTGAGCGGCAGATCGGTTTGAAATAGCCTCGTGGTCAGCCGGGCGGCCAGGCGAGGTTGCGGCCGCCGATCAGGTGCAGATGGATGTGGAACACCGTCTGCCCCGCGTCCTTGTTCGTATTGAACACGGTGCGGAAACCGCCGGCCTCGATCCCTCGGTCCTTGGCGATTGCGGCCGCGCGGCGGACCATCTCGCCGACGATCGGGTCGTCCCCGGCCGCCAAATCGTTCAGCGTGGCGATGTGGCGCTTGGGCACGACCAGGACGTGCGTCGGCCCCTGCGGGTTGATGTCGTTGAACGCGAGCACGCGGTCGTCCTCGTAGACGATCGAGGCCGGGATGTCGCGCGCGACGATCTTGCAGAACAGGCAGTCGGCCATAAGGAATTCTGAAGTGTGAATTCAGAATTTGGAATGACCGCGAATTCACAATTCCAAATTCCGAATTCTTAATTCTATTTCCGCTGCACGACAGCCGTGCGCGCGATGCCCTGCAGATCGCGCCGCAGACCGGCCAGCGTGAGCTCGGGCGCCGCGTCGATGAGGTCCTCGACCTCCACGTCCTGGCCGAGACCGAACTCGAAGACCAGATAGCCGTGCGATCGCAGGCGGCTCGGTGCCGCGGCGACCAGCCGGGTGACCAGCGCAAGGCCGTCGATGCCGCCGAACAAGGCGAGCGATGGTTCGTGGTCGCGCACTTCCGGCTGCAGCGCGGGACGCGCGCGATCGATCACGTACGGCGGGTTGGCGACGATCGCGTCGAAGGTGCCCGTGACGCCTTCGAGCAGATCGCCGTGCGTGAAGCTGACGCGATCGCCGACGCCATGCCGCGCGGCGTTGCGCTTCGCCACCTCGAGCGCCGGCCGGGAGATATCGGTGCCTCGGATCGTCGACGTGGGCCGCTCGTGCGCGAGCGCCACCGCCACGCAGCCGCAGCCGGTGCAGACGTCGGCGATGGACAGCGGCACGGATCGATCGGGGAACAGGTCCTGTACCGCTTCGACGATCAGCTCGGTCGCCGGCCTCGGAATCAGCACGTCTGGCGTCACCTCGAGCTCGAGCCCCCAGAACTCGCGGACGCCGACGATGTAGGCGAGCGGCTCGCGGGTGACGCGCCTCGCGACCAGCGCATCGTAGCGTGGCATGAACCCGTCCGGGACCGGCCCGCGGGCGTCGATCAGGAAGCGCTCCGTGGTCCAGCCCAGCACGTGCTGGGCGAGGAGCCGCGCATCGAGGTCCGACTCGGTCGCCGTGATGCCGGCATCGCGCAGCCGCAGCCGCGCCGCCGAGACATGAGCGTGGATGCTCACGAGACCGCCGTCGCGTCCTTGAGCTTCTCGGACTGGTAATGAGTGATCACGTTGTCGAGCAGCTCGGCGAGATCGCCGTTGAGGACGTCGGTCAGCCGATGCGTCGTGAAGTGCACGCGGTGATCGGTGATCCGGTTGTCGCGGAAGTTGTAGGTGCGGATCTTTTCGGACCGCTCGCCGGTGCCGACCTGGCTGCGCCGATCCTTGGCGATCGCGTCGTGCTGCTTCTGCAGTTCCATGTCGTACAGGCGCGCGCGCAGCACCTTCATCGCCTTCGCGCGGTTCTTGATCTGCGACTTCTCGTCCTGCTGCGAGACGACGACGCCGCTGGGGATGTGCGTGATGCGGACGGCCGAGTAGGTGGTGTTGACGCTCTGCCCGCCGGGACCGCTCGAGCAGAACGTGTCGATGCGCAGATCCTTGTCGTTGATCTGGACGTCGACCTCCTCGGCCTCCGGCAGGACCGCGACGGTGACCGTCGAGGTGTGGATGCGGCCGCTCGCCTCGGTGGCCGGCACGCGCTGCACGCGGTGGACGCCGCTCTCGTACTTCAGCTTGCTGTAGGCGCCGCGCCCCTCGATCATCGCGATGACTTCCTTGAGGCCGCCGACGCCGGTGTCGTTGCTCGACATCACGTCGAGCCGCCAGCCGTGGCGCTCGGCGTACATGCTGTACATCCGGAACAGCTCCGCCGCGAACAGCGCCGCCTCGTCGCCGCCGGTCCCGGCGCGGATCTCGAGCATGACGTTCTTCTCGTCGTTGGGATCCTTCGGGATGAGGAGAATCTTCATCTCGGCGACGAGCCCCTCGCGACGCGCGACGAGCGACTTGAGCTCCTCTTTCGCGAGGTCGCGCATGTCGGGATCGCCCGCGCCGGCGAGCTCCTCCGTCTCGGCGATGGTGCGGACGAGGGTCTTGTATTCGCGGAAGCGCTCGATGAGCGGCTCGACCTCGGCCAGCGCCTTGGCGTGCTTCCGGTACTCCTGCGGCTCGCTCTGCACCGCGCTCGTGCCGAGGAGCCGCATCAGCTCTTCGTAGCGTTGTTCTTCCGTCGCTAACTTATCGAACATATCTGCTTCGATGTCGTTCTACGTTCGGCGTTCTACGTTCTACGTTCTACGTTCGTCGTTCGTCGTTCTACGTTCGGCGTTCTACGTTCAGAACGTCGAACCACGAACCACGAACCACGAACGTCGACCGTCGAACCACGAACGTCGACTGTCGTCATCCCCCGGAAACCGGTGGCAGAAACGCGATCTCGTCACCGTCGCCGATCACCTGATCCATGCGTGCGTAGTCGGCGTTGATGGCGCTCGAGATCGACCGCTCGTAGCGGGCCAGTTCCGGAAACTCGCCGGCGAGCTGGCGCCAGACGTCCCCGATCGTCGCGCCCGGCGCAAGCTCCCGCGCCAGCTCGGCCGCGCCGGCGATGTCTCTGAGCCGCGCGAACAACCGGACGGTCACGCGCACGCGATCCGCTCCGCTTCCGCGCGCGCGTCACGATCGTCGGGGTCGGCCGTCGCGCCCTCGATCCAGACCTCTCCGCCGTCGAAGAACTCGTGCTTCCAGATCGGCGCGATCTGTTTGATCCGCTCGATCGCATACCGGCAGGCGGCGTATGCGTCGCCCCGATGTGGCGAGCGCGTGGCAATCGCCACGCTCGCCTCGCCGACGTCCAGCCGGCCGATCCGGTGATGCACGGCGAGGCGCGCGCTGGGCCAGCGCGCGCCAATCTCGGCCGCGATGCGCTCGAACGCCTTCAGCGCGAGCGGTTCGTACGCCTCGTACTCGAGGTATCGGACGGTGCGTCCGAGGTTGTGGTTGCGCACCAGGCCGAGAAACGTCACGACCGCGCCGTCCGAACCGGCAGCGGGACCAACATGTGCCGCGAGAGTCGCGGCGATCCGCTCCAGCTCGAGCGGCTCGCGGCCGATGGCCAGGAGCGCAGGGGTCACCCTTTCAGTATACCGCCCCAAAAATGATCGAGCGGGCCGCGGCCGTGTCCGATCCCCGGGGCGTTTGCGATGGCGCCCGCGACGTACTGCTGGGCGCGCGCCGCGGCATCCGGCAGGACGCGGCCCAGCGCGAGCCCCGCCGCCACCGCCGCCGCGAACGTACAGCCGGTTCCGTGCGTGTGACGCGACTCGGCTCTCGGCACCCGCATCTCGAAAAATGTCCCGCCGTCGAACAGGACGTCAACGACCTCGGCGTCCGGCGTGGGTGGTTCCGCGTTCGTCGCGGCGCGTTCGTCGTTCGTGGTTCGGCCTCGGTGACCTCCCGTGATAATCACCGCGGCCGCGCCCATGTCCTGGATCCGCCGGCACGCCTCGCGCGCGTCGTCCAGCGACCGGATGCGCCGCCCGCTGAGCGCTTCGGCTTCGGGGATGTTCGGCGTGACGACACGGGCGCGCGGCAGCAGCTCGGCGCAGAGCGCGCGGACGCCGTCCTCGTCCAGCAGTCGCTCGCCGCTGGACGACACGAGCACGGGATCGACGACGACCAGCGGCAGATCCATTGCGGCAATCGCGGCCGCGACCGCCTCGACGATGGCCGCGTTTGCGAGCATGCCGACCTTCGTCGCGTGGAGGATGAGATCGCCCGCCACGGCTTCGATCTGCGCCGTGACCAGATCGGCCGGCAGCGCGAAGCTCGCCTCGATGCCCCGTGTGCTTTGGGCGGTGACGGCGGTGATGGCGCTGGCGCCGTAGAGGCCGAACGCGGCGAACGTCTTCAGGTCCGCCTGGATGCCCGCGCCGCCCCCCGGATCGCTCCCCGCAATTGTCAGCGTTGTACGCATACGCTAAGATCCGCCCACATGGAGCCTACTCTGCTCTCGACGATGACCACGCGCGCACCCTCGCGCGGCCTCCAGACCGCCGAGCGGGCCGGTGCCGTGCTCTTCGTCACCATTCTCACCGCCGTGGCGGCGCAAATCAGCGTGCCGCTGCCGTTCACGCCGGTCCCGTTCACCTTCCAGCCGATGGTGGTGCTCATCGGTGCGGCGGCGCTGGGCGCCCGGCTGGGCGCCGCGAGCCAGGTGCTGTACCTGGCACTCGGTCTCGCCGGCCTGCCCGTCTTCGCCGCGTCGCCCGTGCTCGCGCAGGGCGCGGCTCGTTTGCTGGGGCCGACCGGCGGCTACCTGATGAGTTACCCGCTGGCTGCGTTGGTGGCGGGGGCGGTCGCCGAACGCGGCTTCGATCGCCGCTATCTCACGGCCGTCCTCGCGATGGCGTGCGGCCTTGTCGTCATCTTTGCGGGCGGAGTTTTCTGGCTCGCCGCCTTCGTCCAGGCCCGCGGTCTTTCGGCAGCGCTCGCCGCAGGCTTCTATCCCTTCATCGTCGCCGATTTCGTCAAGCTGCTGCTCGCCGCCGGCGTGATGCCGAGCCTTTGGTGGCTGGCGCGGACGCGAGAGCACTAGCCGCTAGCCTGGCCGTGGTCCGAACACGAGCAGAAACAGGAACGGCGGAATCTCCTCCCGCGAGATGAGCTGCAGTCCTGCCGCATTGGCCGCCTTGATCACGGACTGCGGATCGACGCGCTGATCCGGCGCCGGCCCGGGGCCTCCGCCACCCGGCTTGAAATCGACGATGCCCAGGCGGCCCTGCGGCTTCAGGGACCGCGCGATGTTCTTCAACAGCGTCACCACCTGCGTGGGATTCGCCGAGTCGTCCATCTCGTGATACGAGTCGACGATGAGGGCGGCGTCGAGCCCTTTCGGCAGCCGCGGGTCGCTCGACGTGCCGAGCACCGGCCGCACGTTCAGCAGGTTTTCCACCTGCATGCGTTGCCCGATTACCTGCAGCATCGCGGGCTGGATATCCTCGGCGTACACAACGCCGTTCGGTCCGACGCGACGCGCG
>JAYVYV010000089.1:0-4912 GCA_043783985.1 Acidobacteriota bacterium
CGCTGGTCGACTCGAACGTCCTGTTCGACTTTCTATCGGAGGACGACGAATGGTTCGATTGGTCGGCCGCGATGCTGAAAGAGGCGGCGAACGCCGGCACCGTGGCGATCAATCCGATCATCTACGCGGAGATCTCTGTTCGCTACGAGCGGCTCGAGGAGCTCGACGAAGAGCTTCCCGCAGCGCATTTTCTTCGCACGCCGCTTCCGTGGGAAGCGGCGTTCCTTGCCGGAAAGGCGTTCGCGCAATATAAGAAGACAACGGGGGCGAAACGGTCGCCGACGCCTGATTTCTATATCGGCGCCCACGCGGCGGTCACCGGCATGACTCTGCTCACGCGCGACTCGCGCCGCTACCGCGCGTATTTTCCCAGGCTCCGGCTGGTCAGCCCGTAGCCTTCGGACTCTCGGCGCGTTCAATAATAATTCGCCGCGTCCCACGGTTCGAGCTGGCGCTTCCTGAATACGAACACGCCGGCCATGCCGACGAGGAAGCCGACGACGTGGGCGGAGAACGCCACGCCGCCGCCGCGGCTGCTGGTCGTCATGGCGATCGTGCCGGCGCTGAACAGCTGCATGACGAACCAGAACCCGAGCAGCACGGTGGCCGGCAGCTCCACGATCTGCAGGAAGATCCACGGGATCAGCGTCAGCACGCGCGACCGCGGGTAGAGGACGAAGTAGGCGCCCATGACGCCGGCGATCGCGCCGCTGGCGCCGATCGTGGGCAGCGTGGAGTGGGGATCGACCGCGACCTGGCCGAGCGCCGCCACGATGCCGCACAGCAGGTAAAACAGGATGAAGCGGCCGTGGCCGACGCGATCCTCGACGTTGTCGCCGAAGATCCACAGGTACCACATGTTGCCGAGCACGTGCGACCAGCCGCCGTGCAGGAACATCGACGTGATCAGGGTGGGCGCGGAGAAGTACGCGGGCACGACGCCGTACACCGTCAGGAACTCGTTCAACGCCTCGTGCGGCAGCGACAGTTCGAAGAGCCAGGCCAGCGCGTTCAGCGCGATGATGGTGATGGTGATGTAGGGCGTGGTGCGCGACGGGATCACGTCCCGAAGGGGAATCACACGGGCATCTTATGAGATTTCAGATTGCAGATTTCAGAATTCAGATTCGATCTTAAATCTGAATTCTGCAATCTGAAATCTCAGCTGTCACACTCCGTGCCCGTAGCCGACCGTCTCGACGTGCGCCGTGCTCGCGGCGGCGGCCGCCGACGCCGGCGCGCGGACGCGATCGACGATCCGGCGCAGGTCACCGTCGCCGATGGCCTTGCGGTGCTCGCCGAGCGAGATGACGGCGCGGTAGACCTGATCGATCTCGCCGTGCGTCAGCGTGAAGCCGAGCGTCTCGCAGCGCGACTGGACCGCGTGGCGGCCCGAGTGGCGGCCGAGGACGAGGCGCGACGACACCGACTGGCCGACGTCCTCCGGCTTCATGATCTCGTACGTCCGCGCGTCCTTGAGCACGCCGTCCTGGTGGATCCCGGCTTCGTGCGCGAAGGCGTTGCGCCCGACGATCGCCTTGTTCGCCTGGACCGGCTCGCTGGTGAGCGTCGAGAGGAGCTGGCTCGTTTCGAACAGCGCCTGCGAGCGGATGGCCGTGTCGTAGGGAAGCCGGTCGGGCCGGACGCGCAGCGCCATCACCAGTTCCTCGAGCGACGCGTTGCCCGCGCGCTCGCCGATGCCGTTGATCGAGCACTCCACCTGGCGCACCCCGCCCTGGATCGCCGCCAGGCTGTTGGCGACGGCGAGGCCGAGATCGTTGTGGCAGTGCGTGCTGAAGGTCGCGCGGTCCGCATTCGGCACGCGGCCGATGATCTGCTCGAAGAACTCGCGGAGCTCGTCGGGGGTCGCGTAGCCGACCGTGTCGGGCAGGTTGACCGTGGTGCAGCCGGCGTCGATCACCCCCTCGATGACGCGACACAGGAAGTCGCGGTCGCTGCGCGTCGCATCCTCCGCCGAAAACTCCACGTCGTCGGTGAACCGGCGCGCCAGCGTCACCGCGCCGACCGCCGAGTCGAGGCACTCCTGGCGCGTCATGCGGAGCTTCACCGCGAGATGCAGATCCGAGGTGGCGAGAAAGGTGTGGATGCGCGAGCGCTCGGCGGGCTCGAGCGCGCGCGCCGCCTCTTCGATGTCCTGGCTGCGCGTGCGCGCGAGCGCCGCGATGACCGGGCGCCGCACGCCCGCGGCGATCTGGCGCACGGCTTCCGAGTCGGCCGGCGACGCGACGGGAAAGCCCGCCTCGATGACGTCCACGCCGAGCGCATCGAGCGCCCGCGCCATCGCCAACTTGGACACGACGTCGAGCGAGTAGCCCGGAGCCTGCTCGCCGTCGCGCAGGGTGGTGTCGAAGACGGTGACGCGTGAGGTCGTGCTCATACCTCCATGGTGGCGTCTGACGAAGTAGAAGTCAAAGCGATATTGATTAACGAAAAATAAGCGCATGTTATAGTGCCAGGCGTGGACCTGGCGGCCCTGAAGGTGTTTCTCGCCGTGGCGCAGGAGCGCAGCTTTTCGCGCGCGGCCGCCAAGGTGCACCGTACGCAGCCGGCCGTCAGCCAGGCCGTCCGCCGGCTCGAGGTCGAGCTCGGGGAGCAGCTGTTCGACCGATCGTCCAAGACCGGGACGCTGACCGAGGCGGGGCGGATGCTCCAGAACTACGGGCAGCGGCTGGTGCGGCTGGCGGAGGAAACCGAATCGGCCGTGCGCGAGCTGCGCGACCTGCGGCGCGGGCGCGTGCTGATCGGCGCCAACGAGGCGGCGGTGCACACGCTGCTGCCGCTCATCTCGCGGTTCCGCCAGCGGTATCCCGACATTGCCATCGACGTGCGCCGCGTGCCCGCGCGCCAGATCGCCGTCGAGGTCCAGCAGGGCAGCCTCGACTTCGGCGCACTGACGTTTCACCCGTCCGAGGAAGGACTGCTCGAGGTGCCGGTCGGGACCGACGAGCTGGTCCTGCTCGTGCCCCCGTCACACCGCCTCGCGGACCGGCGTCAGGTGGCGATGGCCGACATCGCCGAGGAAGCGGTCGTGGCGCACAACGATCCGTCGCCGGCGCGCGAGCGCGTCATTCGGCTCTTCGAGCAGCACCACGTGCCGCTGCACATGGTCATCGCGCTGCCGAGCCTCGATGGCATCAAGCGCGCGGTGGAGCTCAAGCTCGGGGTGGCGCTCCTGCCGCGCCGCTGCGCAATCACGGAGATCGCCAGCGGACGGCTCGTCGCGCTCCCCGTCACCGGGCTGTCGCGCAAACGTCAGGTGACCCTGGTCTGCCGAAAGGCCCACCGCTCGCACGCCGCCGATGCGTTCCTGGCGGTAGCCCAGGAGAAAAAAGAATCGGGGAATCGGGTAACCGGGTAATCGGGGAATTGATTGGAGAGTGGCACGCACCCCCCGATCGATTCCCCGATTACCAGAGTATCCACTCACCCCAATCAGAAGCCGGTGATGTACGGTAACCGGGCCGCGACGGCGCGGACGTCCTCGAACCGATTGAGCAGCATCGCGGTCGGATTCCACTGCCCCGACAGGAACCCGTCGCGCAGAGCGGGCGGAAGCGTGGCCGTCACGCGCAGCGCACCCGCGCTGACCGTTCCCGACACCACGTCGCAGGCGATCGCGACGTCCGGTGTGTTCTCGATCAGCGTCTGCAGCCGCTCGACGTCGTCGTGGCTCGCGACGAAGCACGGCATGCCGAGCATCGCGGCGTTGCCCTGGAAGATCTCCGAGAACGATTCACCGACGATGGCGCGGTAGCCCGCGCGGACGAGGCCCTGCGGCGCGTGCTCGCGCGACGACCCGCATCCGAAGTTCGTGTTGACGACGAGGATCGAGGCGCCGTCGAATCGCCGATCGTTGAACGCGTGATCCGGGTCGCCTGCGCGATCGTCTTCGAACAGGTGATGCTCGAGCCCCTCGAACGACACGGCGACGAGAAACCGCGCCGGCATGATGCGGTCCGTGTCGATGTCGTGGCCTCTCAAGGACAGGCCGGTCCCCGTCACCGCCGTCACCGGTCCCGCCGACACGGGGCTGGCGACACGGGGCCGGGGATTCGGGGCTGGAGGATGGGAGCTCATGCGGGCATTCCCTCGAGCATCGCCCGGACATCGACCACCTCGCCCGCGATAGCGGCGGCCGCCACCATCGCCGGGCTCATCAGCAGCGTGCGACCGGTGGGGCTGCCCTGGCGTCCTTTGAAGTTCCGGTTCGACGAGGACGCCGACACCTGACGGCCTTCGAGCTTGTCCGGATTCATCCCGAGGCACATCGAGCAGCCGGCACCGCGCCATTCGAACCCGGCCGCCATGAACACCTCGTGCAGACCGCGCGCTTCCGCCGCGCGGCTGACCGCGCGCGATCCGGGCACGACCAGCGCCTTCACGTGCGGCGCGACGTGGTGTCCCCGGACGATGCGGGCGGCCTCCTCGAGATCGGACAGGCGCCCGTTGGTGCACGACCCGATGAACGCGACGTCGATCCGCGTGCCCTGCACTCGCGAACCCGGTTTGAACCCCATGAACGCCAGCGCCTCGTCGTCGGGCTGCGCGTCAATCGGTTCGGAGACGGCGACCGACTGGCCGGGGTTGATGCCCCACGTGACGGTCGGCTCGATGGACGCCGCGTCGAAGGTCACCTGGTCGTCGTAGCGCGCGTCCGTGTCCGACGCCATCTGGCGCCACCACGCGACCGCATGCTCGAACGCGTCGCCGCTGGCAGGCGCGAACCGGCGGCCGCGGAGAAACTCGAACGTCGTGTCGTCCGGGTTCACGTAGCCGATGCGCGCGCCCCCCTCGATCGACATGTTGCAGATCGTCATCCGCTCGTCGATCGTCATCGCGTCGAGCGTGTCGCCGCCGTATTCGTACGCGAAGCCGACGCCGCCGTGGACGC
>JAYVYV010000090.1:0-4883 GCA_043783985.1 Acidobacteriota bacterium
ATCCGGGAACGCGCATCGTGTCGCGCCAGTTTCCCATCGGCGCCTGGGCTCCCGATCGGACGGTCCACGTCGGCGACGAGACGCTACGCCTCTGGACGATCCCGGGCCGGCAGCCGTGAATCGGGCTACGGCGTCCGGGACGCGGTGTACGCCGCGAGCGCGAGCATGTCGTCGTTGGTCAGGTTCGCGACGACCGGCCTCATGAGATCGGCCCACACGCCTGTGCGCGTGCCGCGCTGCGTGTCGTACAGCTGGCGGACGGTGTAACTCGGGGAACGGCCGGCGATGCCGGGCACCGGGCCGAGCCCCTTGAGATCGGCGCCGTGGCACACGGCGCACCGCGTCGTCTTACCGCCGCCCGTTGTCGCGAGCGCCTCGCCCTTTCTGATGCTGCCGGCCGGGACGTACGCGGTGAACCCCGACCGCGGGTTGCGCAACAGCTCGGTCGCCTCGGTGTCGTCGGGCACTTCGATGATCCGATCGCCGAGCGGTTCCGTCCCGCCGCCATCCAGTTTCAGGAACATCCCGCCGGCGATGCGCGTCCGGGGCACCGTCGTCGCCTCGACGACCGTGATCCACGGCGTCCACGACATCGCGGCGAAGTACACCGCGGCGGCTCGCACCTCCTCGTCGGTCATCGCTTTCGCGTACGCGATCATCAGGTTCGTATTGCCCTTCCGCGTGTCCGCGCTCTTCCTCGCGTCGGCCTTGAAGTCGGCCATCGTCTGCACGAAGTACGGGACCGGCAAGCCTGCCACGCCGGCGTTCTCCGGACGCCCCTTGCCGTTCGGGTAGTGGCAGAGGGAGCAGGCGCGCACGTCCGGGCGCTTGCCGTGCGCGACAATCTCGGGCATCGCCGGGTGATCGCCGGGAAACCAGTCGGCGGGGCCGAAGCCGTCGCGGATCTGCGCGAGCGTGAACGAGCCGCTGCCGCCCGGCAGCTGCCGGGGGGTCACGTCGGGTGCCGGTGCCGCGGCGGCAGGCGGCGACGCGGCGGCCGGAGCCGCAGGCGCGGCGGCCGCGGGTGACGGAAACCCGTAGGCCCACGGCGGCGGCGGACCGTCGTTCGCGGCAAAAGCCAGGGCGGTTGCAAAAATTACCAAGGCGGCGGACGCTGCTAGGCGCATAATCTGCTCCCGGTGTCAGACACCGGGGTGGTTCTACCACGGTGTCTGACACCTGACAACTCGCGAAGGGAGTGGAACATGTCGCCACGGTTCCGCCGGCTCGCTGCGGCTCTCGTGCTCATCGCCCTCACTGTGTTCTCTTTCAGGCCTGGCCTGCGCGGCCAGGCGACCGGCCAGCCGTCCACCCGCAACGGCGACTGGCCGCACTACACGGCCGACATGAAAGGCACGCGCTACTCGCCGCTCGATCAGATCAACGGATCGAACTTCAACCAGCTCGAGGTCGCGTGGCGGTTCAAGACCGACAACCTGGGCCCGCGTCCCGAGTACAAGCTCGAAGGCACGCCGCTGGCGATCAAGGGGATCCTCTACACGACCGGCGGCACGCGGCGGTCGGTCGTCGCGCTCGACGGGAAAACCGGCGAGGTGATCTGGACGCACAGCCTGCGTGAGGGCAAGCGCGCAGCGCTGTCGCCGCGCCAGCTCTCGGGCCGCGGCGTGTCGTACTGGACCGACGGCAAAGGCGACGACCGCGTGATCTACGTCACGACCGGCTTCCAGCTGGTCGAGCTGAACGCGAAGACCGGCGCGATGATTCCGGCGTTCGGCAGGAGCGGCATCGTCGATCTGAAAGTCGGCGCGGTGTTCGGCAAGGGGCTGCCGATCGATCTCGAGACGGGAGAGATCGGGATCCATTCGACGCCGGCGGTGGTGAAGGACGTGGTGATCGTCGGGTCGGCGATGCGCGAAGGCGCCACGGTACCGACGCACAACAACACCAAGGGGCTGGTGCGGGCGTTCGACGTGCGCACCGGGAAGATGCTGTGGACCTTCAACACGATTCCGCGTCCGGGCGAATTCGGCAACGACACGTGGGAAAAGGAATCATGGGCCGACAACGGCAACACCGGCGTCTGGACGCAGATCACGGCTGACGAAGAGCTCGGCCTCGTCTACCTGCCGGTGGAAACGCCCTCCTCCGATTTCTACGGCGGCCATCGTCCCGGCAACAACCTCTTCGCCGAGAGCCTGGTCTGCGTCGATCTGAAGACCGGGGTGCGGAAATGGCACTACCAGTTCGTGCACCATCCGATCTGGAATTTCGACAACTCCTCCGCGCCGCTGCTGCTCGACATCAACGTCAACGGCAAGGCGATCAAGGCGGTCGCATCACCCAGCAAGCAGGCCTGGCTCTACGTGTTCGATCGCGTGACCGGACAGCCGGTGTGGCCGATCGAGGAGCGGCCGGTGCCGCAGTCCGACGTGCCGGGGGAGAAGACGTCGCCGACGCAGCCGTTCCCGACCAAGCCGCCGCCGTACGCGCGCAACTATCTCAAGGTGCCGGAGGATCTGATCGACTTCACGCCGGAGCTGCGCGCCCAGGCGCTGGAGCGGCTGAAGCACTACAAGTACGAGGCGTCGCCATTCGCCCCGCCGATCCTCGGCAACGTCAACGGCCCCCTCTACGGGTCGCTCGTCGCCTCGACGGCGACCAACTGGCCCGGCTCCGCCGCCGATCCTGAAACGCACGTCGTCTACGCGCAGGCCGGCAACATGGCGGTCTCGGCACGATCGCTGGTCGCGCCGCCGAAAGGGTTCTCGGACATCGGCTACGTGTCGGGGATCGCGGGCGAGAACTTCCGCGTCGTGCTCGGACCGGGCGATTGCTGCGCGGCGGACGCGCCGCAGCGGCCGGCGCAGCAGCCGCCGCCGGCACCCGCAGCCGCGCCGGCTGGCGGCGGCGCCGCGGACGGGCTCAACGTCCAGGGGCTGCCGATGGTGAAGCCGCCGTACGGCACGCTCGCCGCGATCAACCTCGATCGCGGCGAACTGCTGTGGCAGGTGCCGCACGGCGACACGCCGGACAACATCCGCACGCACCCGCTGCTCGCCGGCAAGACGATTCCGAAGACCGGCCAGCCGGGCACCTCAGGCGTCGGGCTGATGGTGACCAAGACGCTCGTCGTCATGGGCGATCCGCAGATCACGACGCCGCCGGGCCGCCAGCGCGGCGCGATGCTGCGTGCGTACGACAAGCAGACCGGACAGGAAGTCGGCGCGGTCTGGATGCCGGCGCCGCAATCAGGCTCGCCGATGACCTACTCGGTCGACGGCAAGCAGTTCATCATCGTCGCCGTCGGCGGCGGCGCGTACTCCGGCGAGTACCTGGCGTTCGCGCTACCCGGCGGAGCGACCCGGCCGTCGAATCAGGGGCGGTAGGACACGTGTCTCACGGCGTGTAAGGTGTCGGACACCTTGCACGCCGGCCTTCCGGACCTGCGGCGGCTTCGAGACGTCAGGGCAGCCGACCGTACTTCTTCATCGCCGCCAGCAGGCGATCCACCGGCAGGGCGTAGATGCGCAGGTCGTTGGCGCCCGTCGTCGTCTCGGCCGCCAGGAGTGCGTTGGTGATGGCGGCTTCCGTCGCTTGCGCGGTGGCTTGAAAGAGCGGCGAGATCCGATCGTTGGGCAGCATCTTCACGTCGGTCACCGGCTGGTCGTTGAACCAGGCACGCGGGTTCGCGGTGGAAAAGGCCAGGAAGATATCGCCGGAGCTGTTGCCGCCGAACCCGCCCTGCCGCCCCACTCCGAGCGACACGCGCGTGGCGATTCGCTTGAGCTGATGCGGCAGCAGCGGCGCGTCGGTCGCCACCACCACGATGATCGACCCCTGGTCCGGCGCTTCGTCGGGCACCCGACCGCCGCGCGGCTCGTCGCAATGCGGGCGCGGCGATCCCGCCGGTAGCGGATCGGCATTGGCGATGCATCCCGCCAGATCTGGAATCTCCTCGCCGATGGGCACTCCCGCAATGCGCAGGTCGCGGCGCGATCCGTAGTTGCACTGCACCAGCACGCCGACCGTGTATCCGCCCTGCTCCGCCGGCAGCTTCCGCGAGGCCGTCCCGATGCCGCCCTTGAAGCCGTGGCACACCATGCCGGTGCCGCCGCCCACCACGCCTTCCTTCGGCACGCCGCCCGCGGCGCCGGTGAGCGCCGCGAGCACATGCTCGGGCTTCACGTGGAACCCGTTGATGTCGTTCAAGCCGCCGTCGTAGGTCTCGGCGACCACCGGCAGCCACCACGGCTGCAGCGCGTTCTTCTGCGACACCTCCCACTGGATGATCGCGTCTCGGACGACGCCGACGCTGTGCGTGTTGGTGATCGCTACCGGCCCTTCGAGCAGCCCGCTCTCCTGCACCCATGTCGTCCCGGTCATCTCGCCGTTGCCGTTGAGCGTGAACCAGGCAGCGAACACCGGATCGGAGTTGGCCTTCCCTCGCGGGTGAATGACCGTCACGCCGGTGCGAACGGGGCCGGTCCCGACCACCAGCTTGCCGCTCCCCGCGATCAGGGTGGTGTGTCCCACCTCGACGCCGGCGACGTCCGTCATGGCATCGAGCGCGCCAGGCACTCCGCCGATCGGGAGGGCGAGATCGCGCTCCCGCGGCTTCTGCGCGTGCAGTCCGACGGGAAGGATGAGGACGGCGGCCAGCCACGCGATCGATGTACGCATCATCAGAGTGCCCCCGGCGAAGGGTGAACGACGTGATGCCGATTCCAGCGGCGGCGCGCCGGTCGGCCAAAAACGAAACAGTCGCCCAGTCACGCTCAGGTCGCCTTGGCCGCGATCAATTCGTTCACCGCTCGAAAGGCCTGGTCCATCGCCGAATCGGTGTACGCCGCCGCCGCCGCGTCGGAATTGGCGATCGCGATGCGACCGAACCTCTTGCGGCCAATCTCGCACGGCGACTGCCC
>JAYVYV010000091.1:0-13472 GCA_043783985.1 Acidobacteriota bacterium
TACCGGCTCTCGAGCTCGACCCCGAGCGACTCGTTGATCCGGTTGGTCATGTTCGCGACGCACACGGTGTACAGGAGATCGACGATCTCGCGTTCGGACAGCTGTTGACGCAGCCCCTCGATCGTCGCCGGCTGGTTGCGCCCCGTGCGCGTCAGCTCCTCGGCGTACGCGATGACCTGTTTTTCGAGATCGGAATACGCGCCGCTGGCGCGGTAGCCCGCGATCTCGTCGACCTGCTGCGCGCTGAGGCCCGCCCCTCGACCGAGGGACTTGTGGTAGAACGTTCAATATTCGCAGCGGTTGGTGACGCTCGTCGTCAAGTAGGCCAGCTCACGCAGTTTGGGATCGAGCGTGACGCGACCGAGCCCCTGGAAGCCCGTCCACAGCGTCTTCAGGAAATCCGGATTGTGACCGATGGCTTTGAAAATATTGAGCAGGCCGCCGAACGCCTGCTCCGTCTCCGCGTAGACCTGCTGCACGTCAGCTGACGCATCCGCCTTTTCGAGGAATCCCACCCGCGCCATCATCGACCTCCTAGGTCTTTGTTCCCGCGTCGTCCATCGCCGCGTACCCTTCAGCCTCGTAGCCGCCATGGTAACCCTTTTCGCCCGGCCGCCGGATGCTCGACTGCGAGACGACACGGTCGCGGCGCAGGCCGACGAAGTCGTCGAGTCGCGTCCAGCCTTTGTCCGCGTGCGTCTCGATGAAGCGCGCCAGTCCGTCGTTCAGCCCCCTGATGATCGCCGGTCCAATCGCGTGATCGAGCATCGCCGCGGTGCAGACCTGAACCGTTCCGCACCCGAGCAGGAAATAGTTCAGCGCGTGCTCGAACGTCGAGATGCCGCCGATGCCCGAGAAGCTCCTGTCGGGAAAGGCCTGCGTGAGCTGCGAGATCTTCGCCAGCGACAGCGGGAGGATCGCGGGGCCTCCCAGGCCGCCGGTCGATACCAGGCCGTCGACGTGCACTTCGAAGTCGAGCGTCTCGGCGTCGATGAGCGGCAGCGACGTGAACGTGTTCGACGAGACGATCGCGTCGGCGCCGCCCAGAAAGGCGCCGCGCGCCTCGACGACGATATCGGTGGTCGACGGCGTGAGCTTGGCCCAGACGGGGATCGTCGCGACCTCCTTCACGACCTTCGTGACGATCGACACGAGCTCCTTGTCCTTGCCCACGTTCGATCCCATGTCGGGGCGATCCATGTGCGGGCACGAGAGGTTCAGCTCGAGCGCGTCGCACCCCTGCTGCTCGCACGCCAGCGCGAGCTCCTGCCAGTGCCGCAGCTCGGTGTCGTTGCCGGAGCCGGCCATGATCGACGCGACCAGCGCGTGCTGCGGAAACGCCTGTTTGATCCGGCCGAGCCGCGGCACCCACCAGTCGAGCGTCTTGTCCGAGATCAGCTCCCAGTTCCAGGACGAGTGCAGCGCCGCGCCGGGCCGCTTCTTCATCGAGAGGTGCGGCGAGTCGGCATCGGCCCGGAGGAACTTCGTCTTCGGTCCCACGACGTTCACCACCGGGTGCAGCCCGATCGTCTTCGTCACGACGCCGCCCCAGCCGGCGTCGAAGGCGCGCAGGATATTCGACTCCGATTCGGTCGGCGGCGCCGACGAGAGCAGGAAGGGGTTCCGGAATCGCACGCCCGTAAACGTCGTCGAGAGATCCGCGGCCATGGTTATCTCCTGATGGTGGCCTCGATCACGCCGAACGGCTGATCGGTGGCGACGAAGATCTCGTTCGGGTTGTCGAGGCCGAAGGGCGTCAGGTCGACGAGCAGGTGATGACGGTTCGGCAGCGTCAGCGTGATCGCCGTCACGCCGCCGCACGCCGCCAGCGCGGCCTCGCCCATCGCGTACAGCGTGTGCTGGACCGACCGGCTCCGGTGCGCCGCGAATGTCTCGACCAGCGCGCGGCGTAATTGCGCCCGCGCGGTGAAGTCGGCCGGCCCCGGCGCGTACGTCCACGCCGCGGTGATCGAGGTGGCCATGATCCGATCCCCGGTGTCGGGCAGCGTCGTGAACTCGTCCCGCGGGAAACCGGCGAACGCGGAGTCCGTCGTTTTCAGGACGACCAGGTTGGCGAGACCGGAGACCACTTCGCTCGCCTGCGCGTCCCGCGTCACGACCGTGGTCCAGTGCTCCGCGCCGGCCTGCACGAACGCGTGCGGGTGCGGGTGGCCGCCGGCCGACAGCCGGCCCCACGGCTGCTCCACGGCGCTGATCCGGACGCGCGAGACCGCCGGCTTGACGAGGAAATGATCGGCGAGCTTCAGCGCGAACGCCTCGACATGTTCGATCGGATCCTGACGCGCCAGCGCGTACACGGTGTTCTTCATCGTGTCGGTGGCGAGGCACGAACCGTTGTCGCCGCCCACGTAGACGGCCTCGAACGCGCCTTCGAGCTGGACGTCGATCGTCAGATCGACCAGCTCGTGTGGATCGCAGGCACGGCGCACTTTCACCAGGCGGATACGCGACTTGCCGTAGCGGTTCCAGGTCAGTTCAGACATCGGGGTGATACGAGCGCTGCATCAACACGAAGGACACGAAGAACAGAACGGTTCTGGCCTCCGCGTCGCTGGTGTCCCGTGTGTTGTAGCGGTGCTGACGTCATGCGCCCCGGTAGGTGCTGTACCCGAACGGGCTGAGCAGCAGCGGGAGGTGGAAATGCTCGTCGGGGTCCCGCACGTTGAAGGTGATCTTCACCTCCGGAAAGAACGCGACGCTGAGCCCCTGGTTCCGGTGGAAGGCGCCGATATCGAACGTGAGCCGATAGGTGCCCGGCGATACGGGGCCTTCGGTCAATGTGTTCACGCGCCCCTTCTCGTCGGTGGTCCCGCGGCCGATCGGCGTCCATTCGCTGGCCTGGCGGAGTTCGAGGATCACCGTGATCCCTTCGGCCGGCTCACCGCGCGCGATATCGAGGACGTGTGTCGTAATCATGAGATGGTGTCCGGACCCTGTTCGAGCAGTTTCATCAGTCGGAGCCGCGTGATCTTCCGCTGCTCCTCCGCCGCGATGCGCAGTTCCTCGTCCGCATCATGCCGCAAACGGCGTTCGAGGAGCGTAAGCATCTCCTCCGCGGTCTTGCCCGTCGCGCAAACGATGAACATGTAACCGAAGCGGGTCTCGTAGTCGCGATTGGCGTCCGCCAGACGCCGACGGGTTTCGTCGGTCGCCCCGGCGAGGCCCGCCTGCTCCTGGTCCGACCAATCCGACCCGCCCGACCTACGTGACCCATCCGACCCAATCCTGGCGTGAGCGGCGAACGCCTCGAGCCAGTCTGCCGGTGACAGCGACGACCAGACCGCGTCCGCCATGTCGGCGAGTGCATCGGCGCTGGTAAACGGCCTCGCCGCCGCCACCTGCCTCGCCCAGCGCGACGACCCGCAGCAGCGCAGCAACTCGCGGCCCGCGGCCAGATCATCGAAAGCGTTGAGCTCTTCGAGCCGCATGTGCTCAGAGGGAACGCAAAGCGCGCAAAGCACGCAAAGAACTTGGCTTGGCGAGCTTCGCGGCCTTTGCGGTCGCCGTCGTGCTCATCTCGGCCGCCCGAACAGCCGCAGGCGCGCGATGCCGCCGTCGGGAAAAATGTTGAGCCGCGCGTGCGTCGCGTCGCCGGACGCGCGCAGCTCCCCTTCGAATGCGTGGCGCGCGTGTGGCTGCAGCGGCGTGCGCGGCAGCAGCTCGCGCCAGTCCGCGCCGTCGAGCGTCCGCCCGTCGGCGATCCGGACCACGTCGAGACTGCACGCGCCGGGCGCATTCCCTTTGAAATGCCGCGTGTCGACGTCGACGCGGCGAATCGTGCCTTCCGCGCCGAGGCGGACGATCGTCCAGTCGTGCCCGGGCCCGCGGCGGCGCTTCGTCTCCCACCCGTCCCCCATGTGCGTCGCATCGCCGGGCATGATCAGGTTGTGGCGCGATCCGTAGAACATGTCGCTGCACGCGACGACCGTGCCCCCGTGCTCGACGGCGCCCAGATCGACGTCGCCGCGGCGGCGCAACCGCTCCCAGTCGGCGATGACCTCGCCGTGCACGCGGAGCCGCGCGACCCCGCCGTCCGGGTAGATGCGCAGCCTCAGGTGCGTCGCCGCCGGTCCGTTCTCGATCGGCAGCAGGTTGTGCGCGTCCCCCTCGAGCGGTGCGCGTGGCAGCATCTCGCGCCAGGACGCCTGCGCCAGCATCTCGACGCTCGGGATGCCGGGCAGGTCGCACGCGTCGATCGCGCACGACTCCGGGTAATTGCCCGTGAAGAACGCAGTGTGGACGTCGACGCCGCGCGCGATCCCCCGCGCGCCGAGCCGGACGATGCACCAGTCGTGGGCGTCCGGCCCGAGGTCGCGGCGGCGGCGTGTCTCCCAGCCGTCCATCCATTTGCCGCGCTCGGTGTACTCGCCGTCACGCCACACCGGCGCCGCGGCCGCGATCAGCCGTTCCTTCGGCGCGAAGAACTCGTCGTTTGCCGCCACCACGGTGGCGCCGAGACGTTCCGACGCGAGATCCACCAGATCGACGAACGCCGCGCTCATAGCAGTCGTCCGCCGTAGGCGCGCGCGAGCCTGTGCCTGTCCCACACGCGTTCGCCGCGCACGAACGTGGTGAGGACCATTCCCGAGAGGGACCGTCCGGCATACGGCGTCACCTTGTGCCGCTGCTGCAGATGCGGCGCGTCGACGACGAACGCCGCGTTCGGATCCCACACCACCAGGTCGGCGTCGAACCCCTCGGCGATGCGTCCCTTCCGCTCGCCGAGGCCTGCGAGCGCCGCTGGCGCCGCGCTCATCCACCGCGCCAGATCTCCGAGCGCAGCGGCCCGCCTCCCGGCAGCATCGGCCGTGTCGCGGCGTGGCTCCGCCGAAGCGGCGTAGCCGCGAAGGCCGGTCCACGTCGCTGCCAGCGAAAGCTCCAGCGAGGCAATCCCACCCCACGCGCGGGTGAAATCGCCGGGGGTCTTCAACGCTGGCGGCGCGGGAGAATGATCGGTCGCGATCAAATCGAGCGCACCGCTCGTCAGGCCCTGCCAGAGCGCCGCCCGATGCGACGCATCACGGATCGGCGGCGCGCACTTGAACTCCGTCGCGTCGTCCGGGATGTCCTCCGCGGCAAATGTCAGGTAATGCGGGCACGTCTCGGCAGTGATCGGCACCGACGCCGCCTTCGCGCCGGCGATCGCCTCGACGCCTTCCGCCGACGACACATGGACGATGTGGACGCGCGTCCGAAACTCCCCGGCGAGCCGAACCATCATGCGGATCGCGTCCAGTTCCATGCTCGCCGGCCGGGACTCCAGATAGGCGGCGTATTGCGGATTGCGAATTGCGGATTGCGGATGCGATTGCGGATCGAGTTCGGCGTGCACCAACAGCGGGACACCGCGTCTCGCGAGAATCGGAAGCGCCTTGCGCAGATCGCCTTCGGTCACCGCGGGAAACTCCTCCACGCCCGACGGCACGAGGAAGCATTTGAAACCGCGGACGCCCGCGTCGACGAGCGCATCGAGATCGGCCGCGTTGCCCGGCACGACACCGCCCCAGAACCCGACGTCGACGTGACATTGCGCCCGCGCTGCCTCGATCTTCGCCTGCAGCGCGCGGACCGTAGTCGTCGCCGGCACGCTGTTGAGCGGCATGTCCACCAGCGTCGTGACGCCGCCGGCCGCCGCCGCCCGCGTCGCCGTGTCGAAGCCTTCCCACTCGCTGCGTCCCGGCTCGTTGATGTGGACGTGCGTGTCGACGACGCCAGGTGAGATCACCAGGTCCGGCACGGTGAACACCTTCGCGCCGGTCGGGTCGTCGCTCGCGTACTCGACGATGCGCTCGATGACGCCGTTGTCGATGTGCAGCGCGGCGGCGCGCTCGCCTTCGGGAAGCACGACGCAATGGCTTCTGATGACCAGCACCGATTCAACTCGCCGGACACAGAGGATCGGCCTCATGGGTCTTGCCTTTGTGTCCCTGGTGTTCGTCGTGTCCGAGCAGCCGAGCGCTCATGAACGGATGGCCCGCTTCAGAAACGATCCGGCGCCCTTGCGCCCCACAAACGCGCCGTTCTCGATCACCAACCGCCCGCGCGAGAGCACGGTGTCGGTGGCCCCGGTCACCTGGCGCCCCTCGTACGGGTTGTAGTCGCAGTTCATGTGCAGCGTTTTCGCCGCCAAAGTGATCGTCCGGTTCGGATCGAAGACGACGATGTCGGCGTCGGAGCCTGGAGCGATCGTGCCCTTGCGCGGGAACAGCCCGAAGATTTTCGCCGGCGATGTCGACGTCAGCTCGACGAAACGGTTGAGCGAGATGCGCCCCGGGCGGACCCCGCCGTCGTACACGAGGCTCATGCGCGTCTCGACGCCGGGCGCGCCATTCGGGATCTTCGAGAAATCGTTCTCCCCGAGCCGCTTCTCCTTCATGCAGAACGGGCAATGGTCCGTCGAGATGCACTGCAGATCGTTGAAGGCGAGGCCGCGCCACAGATGATCCTGCTTGGCCTTGTCGCGCAGCGGCGGGCTCATCACGTACTTCGCTCCGCCGAAGTCCGGCTCCTCGTAGTTGTCGTAGGACAGGAACAGGTACTGCGGGCAGGTTTCCGCGAACGCCGGCAGCCCGCGGTCGCGCGCCTCGGTCACCATCTCCAGCGCTTCGGCCGCCGACAGGTGGACGATATAGATTGGCACGTCCGCGATCTCGGCGAGCGCGATCGCCCGGTGCGTCGCCTCCGCTTCGGCGCGTGCCGGCCGCGTCAGCGCGTGATATTTCGGCGCCGTCTTGCCTTCGGCCAGCGCCCGCTGCACGAGCACGTCGATGACGCCGCCGTTCTCGGCGTGCATGCAGATCGTCCCGCCGTTCTTCCCCGTCCGCAGCAGCGCTTTGAAAATGCTGCCGTCGTCGAGCATGAAGACGCCCGGGTAGGCCATGAACAGCTTGAACGAGGTGATGCCCTGGCGGACGAGCGCGTCCATCTCGCCTTCGACCTGATCGTTGAGCTCCGTGATGATCATGTGAAAGCCGTAGTCGACGACCGCCCTGCCTTCCGCCTTTTTCGCCCACGTTTCCCAGGCGCTGTGCAGCGTCTGGCCGCGATACTGGATCGCGAAGTCGACGATCGTCGTCGTGCCGCCGAACGCCGCCGCGCGCGTGCCGGTCTCGAAGTCGTCGGCCGAGGTGGCGCCGCCAAAGGGCATGTCCATGTGGGTGTGGACGTCGATGCCGCCGGGCAGGACGTACTTCCCCGACGCGTCGATCACTTTGTCGACGTTGGCAGGCGGAATGTCGAGCGAGATCCCGATGACCGCGATCTTCTCGTCCTCGATCAGCACGTCGCCTGTGTACTGATCGACCGCCGTGACGATTGTGCCGTTCTTGATCAGGGTGCGCATCAGCGCCTTTCCGAAATTCAGATTTCAGAGTTCAGATTTCAGATTTGATTGGCGGGGGGGCCAATCTGAAATCAATCTGAAATCTGCCCTCTGAAATCTGAAATCTCCAGTTTCTCAAAACCACCGCGAGATCGTGACCTTCTTGTCCGTGTAGAACTCGATGCCGTCGCGGCCGTGCGCCTTGAGGTCGCCGAAGAAGCTGTCCTTCGCGCCGCCGAACGGGAAATAGGCCATCGGCGCGGCGACGCCGATGTTGACGCCGACCATCGACGCGGTCGCGTGCTTCGCGAACTCGCGCGCCGCCTTGCCGCTCGACGTGAAGATCGACGTCGCGTTGGCGTTCGGGTGCGCCCGCATCATCGCGATCGCCTCGTCCAGCGTCTTCACCGGGCAGATCGACGCCACCGGTCCGAAGATCTCCTCGTGGCCGATCGCCATCTTCGCCGAGACGTTGTCGAACACCGTCGGGCCGACGAAATAGCCGTTGGGCCGATCCTCGACGCGCGTCGTGCGGCCGTCGACGAGAAGCTGGGCGCCTTCGCTGACCCCTTTCTCGATGTAGCCGAGCACCTTGTCGCGGTGGCCGGCGCTGATCACCGGTCCCATCGTGACGCCGGGCGTCGTGCCGTCGCCGACCTTCAGCGCCCTGGCCGCGCCGACCATGCGGTCGCGCGCCTCGCGGTGCGCGTCGCCGACCGGGATCAGCATGCTGCCGGCGAGGCAGCGCTCGCCGGCGCAGCCGTAGAACGACTCCGAGATGATGTCGATCGACCGGTCGAAGTCGGCGTCCGGCATCACCACGACGAAGTTCTTCGCGCCGCCGAGGCACTGCGCGCGTTTGCCGGCATGGGTCGCACGCTGGTAGACGTGCCGCGCGACCGGCGTCGAGCCGACGAAGGACACCGCGCGGATGCCCGGGTGATCGCAGATCGCGTTGACGACGTCGCGCCCGCCGTTGACCAGGTTGACCACGCCCGGCGGCAGATCGCACTGCTGCAGCAGGTCCACCATCATGCGCTGCGACAGCGGCACCTGCTCCGACGGCTTCAGGATGAAGGTGTTGCCGGTGACGATCGCGAACGGCAGGAACCACATGGGCACCATCGCCGGAAAGTTGAACGGGGCGATCGCGGCGGCGACGCCGATCGGCTGGCGGACGACGTGGCAGTCGACCCCCTTGGAGATGTCCTCGAGGCCGAAGCCCTGCATCAGCGACGGCGCGCCGCAGGCGACTTCGACGCACTCGATGCCGCGGCGCACGCTGCCGCGCGCCTCGTCGAGGGTCTTGCCGTGCTCGGTGGTCACCGTCCGCGCGAGCGCTTCGAAGTGCTGCTCGCAGAGCGCCTTGAACTTGTAGAGGTACTGCGCGCGCGCGTTCACCGGCGTGTCGCGCCAGCCGGGGAACGCCTGCGATGCCGCCTGCACCGCCGCGTCCACATCGTCGGCGGTCGACAGAGGGGTGCGGCCGATGATGTCGCCGACCGCGGGGTTGTGGACGTCGAAGAAATCGGTGGCGCGGGCCTTCACCCATTGGCCGCCGATGAAATTGTCGAGCGTGAAGACGTCAGGCCGTTCGGCAACGTCGGGCATAGTGGCTCCTCCGGAAAAGAGTCATTATATCGAGACGCTAGCCCGTCCTCCGAAGTCGGTGGTCGGAGGACAGCGCCGACCCGCGTGACACCCGAAGGTGACGACCGGATGTGCCCTCGTCGACTGTACGGCGTCGATCCGATTCAGCCTCGGAGTCATTGTCTGTCCAATCTCGAGCGGGTATCTGACGCCGGTCGGCCTGAACCGGCCATTGAAACGGAGCCTGTCATGGCAGGGATCGCGATTTCTCTGGCGCTCATCTATCTGATCTTCCCGGTTGCGGCGGTCAGGGCGCAGAGCCCGCGGCCGGCAAATCGCATCGAACGGGCGATCGCGCTCGAGGCTGGCCGCCTGGCCGCCATCGCGCAGCGGCCCGACGGCGATGACGACTGGAGCCGTGTGAAGGAGTTGGCGCCGGGATCGGAGATTGTGTTCACCGCGCGAGGCCGCGCTACCTCGTCAGGGTTGTTCGTGGCCGACGACGCGAGCATCACTGTGATGACCCTGAACCGCGTCTCGCTGCGCCTACGTACTCGTTGGCGGCACCGGGGTGACGCTGCCGTCTGAAGCCCTCTGTCAGCGTGAGCCGCCCGTGCGTGTCGTCCAGATCGAGGCGTCGATTGTAGAGTAACGATTACATCGCCTGGCCGAGCAGCACCGGCTTCGCTTCGCGAGCCCAGCCCTCTTCCCACGTCGGGCGCGCCAGCTTTCTGGCGCCCGTCCGCAGACGATCCAGCGCCTTCTGGTCTGCCGGAAACGCTTCGAAGAGCTCGAACAGAATGTCGGCGAGCTGGCGGCCGTTCGAAAACAACAACCCGTTGTCGCCGTGCCGCACCCGCTCGGCCAGGCACGCGCCGTAGTCGAGCGCGCACACCGGCACGCCCGCGCCGAACAGATCCGCGATTTTCATCGGGATGTCGAGCCCGGACGAGGATCGATGCAGGCACAGACCCAGGTCCGCGCTGCCGACGACGCGGGGGTAGTCTTCCGGCTCGAGGAAGCGCGCCCGCAGCTGAATCCGCCGCGCGGGAAGGCCGGCGAACCGCCGCTCGAACTCGGCGCGTCGGGCGCCGTCGCCGGTGACGAGGATCACGAGCTCGGGGAAACGGCGCGCGCTGCTTCCCGCCTCCCACCCGCGGATGCGCTCTTCGAGCCGCATCACGGCCTCGATGGCGACGTCGAAGTCCTCGTCCTCGGTCCAGCTCGTGGGACAGACGATGAAGCCGACTGTAGTGGCGCGAATGCCGAGCCGGGCGAAGAGCGCCTGGCGGAAGCGATCGCGGTCCCCGCGGTCGATCGGCGTGAACGCCGACGCGGGCCGGTCGTACAACACGTGCGCCCGCGTCACGCCGAAGCGGCTCTCGAGAAACGCCGCCAGGCCGTGCGACACGCACAGGTTCGCGTCCACCCGGCGCGCGTCGCGCCGCTCGTACCACCGCGCCAGGCGCACGGCCGGATGCCACTGGCCCAGTCGCAGCTGCAGCAGCGTGTAGCCGAGGTTGTGCCAGTCGACCACGAACCGCACGCCGCGGCGCCTGAGGGAGAACCAGCTGACCGCCAGCGTCGGGAAGGCGGGCGGGTTCTGCACCAGCACGAGATCCGGGCGGCGCAACGTCCGCAGGATCCGCCACAACCGGAAGCTGAGGCGCATCGCGTTGAACAGGCCGGCGACGGCGTACGGGGATCCCGTCAGGTCGCCGCGGATCTTCAGCCGGGGCGCTTCGAGGCGGTGGACGGTAATGCGCGGCTCGTCGGTGATCTCGCGCGGGAGCGGTGTGCCTTCGAGGCCGACAAGGTCGACGTCCACGCCGCTGGCCGCCAGCGCGTGCGCGTGATACCGCATGCGGGCGCTGCGTCCCAGATCTCCAAGGCAGACGACGGCGGCTCTCATTCGGGAAAGTCGGATGACGGGGCAGGAATATTCTACCTGCGTTGGGCGTCGGTCCAAAACCGCGCGAGCAGGTTCGACGCCACGCGCCGGCGATACTCGGCCGTGGATCGAATGTCGTCGATCGGCGCGATCTCATCCACGAGGATCCGCTGAGCCGCCTCGAGAGACGCTCCGGCGGCCAGCGCCGCCTCGGTGCGCGACGCGCGGACGACCGTCGGGGCCACGCTCCCGAGCGCGAGGCGGACGGCCCCGTCGCCGTCCGGACCGACTCCGGCGATCACGATTTTCGAAACCGCCTGCGCCGCGCGCGTGCCGACTTTCCGAAACCACTGGATCCCGCGAATCACGGGGATCTCGAAGCCGACGATCAGCTCGTCCGGCCGCCGGACCGACTGCCGGTAGCCGGTGTAGTACGCGCCGAACGGCACGCGCCGCGCGCCGCTCGCGCTCCGCAGCACGACGGTCGCCTCCGCCGCGGCCAGCACCGGCAGCGTATCGCCGGCCGGCGATCCGTTCGCCACGTTGCCGCCGAGCGTGCCGCGATTCTGAATCTGCACGCCGCCGACCTCGCGCGCGGCCGCGGCCAGCATCGGGATCCGCTTGCGGACCAGGGAAGATCGCATGAGGTCGGTGTGCGTGGCCAGCGCGCCAATCGCGAGCACGGCGCCGCGGACCTCGATGGTTCTCAGCCGATCGAGCCCCCAGAGGTTCAGAAACCGCGTGTCCTTCAGCGTGCCGAAGTTGAGCGCGACGTACAGGTCGGTGCACCCCGCCATCGGCACGAGCGGCCCTTCGTCGCGCAGCATCTTCAACGCGTCGGCCAGCGACCGTGGCTGCAGCAGCGAGCGGTGCGAGACTGATCCGGGCATCAGAGGAAGCAACCGCGGAGCACGCCGAGCTCGCAGAGACTTCTTATCCTTCCGGAAAGCCATTCACGCGCCGCCTGATTCCGTCGCGCGCCAAAAGCTTGACGTTGAAATTGATGAGCAGGCCCACGGTTTTTCTTGATAATTTGAGATAAGACAACAACTGGGCCTCGTGCACCGAATCGAGCTTTGCGACGGACTTCACCTCCACAACGACCGCGCCCTCCACCAGCAGATCGATCCGGTACGCGCAGTCCAACGAGACCTCGTCGTAGGTCAGGGTCACGGGTTTCTGCCGCTCGACAGATAAGCCGCGTTTGACCAATTCGTAGTAAAGACACGCCTCGTAGGCAGACTCCAAAAGGCCGGGACCCAAAACGCGATGCACGTCTATTGCGGCGCCGATGATCCGCTCGGTCAGCTCGTTCAACGCATGCGCCGTCAGCTCCACTCTGGTTCGACGTGCATCCTTTGTGACCAAGGGTCATCACGCGTTTCCCCTGGGACTTTGGACTGTCCTGCTCGCTGACCCGTGCGTCTGTGGAGATTTCTTCACTCTGCGCGCTCCGCGATCTCGGCGGTTTCTGCCTTTGTCCTTTCCGGTGGTCGTCGCCTCAATCGAGCGATAGATCGCCGAGTAGCCCGTGCATCGGCACAGGTTACCGGCCAGGCCGGTCTTCATCTGATCCAGCGTTGGTTTTTTGCCGAGCGCGACCGCCGCGAGGATCATCCCCGGCGTGCAGATGCCGCACTGCGCCCCGCCGTGTTCGACGAACGATTGCTGCAACGGATGACGGCCGCCCAGCCCCTCGATCGTCGTCACACGCGTCCCTGCGACCTGCGCCACCGGCACCAGACAGGCATTCACCGGCGCGCCGTCGACCAGCACCGTGCACGCGCCGCACTCCCCTTCGCCGCAGCCCTCTTTCGTCCCGGTCAGTGAACAGTCCTCGCGCAGCACGTCGAGCAGGCGCTTGAGAGGGTGCACCTCCATCCGCCGCCGTCCACCGTTCAGCGTGAAATGCATGTCAAGACAACGAAGCAACCGCCAAGATCGCGGAGCGCTTTTTTGATCGAATCCTCTGCGTTCTCGGCGTGCTCGGCGGTAAAACGTGGGCCGCCATCACCCTCTCCGGCGTCGCCGGTATCGCCCGCAGATCGAAGCCGCCATGCCTCAGCGCGTTGATGACCGCCGGCGCGGGACCGTCGATCGGCATCTCGCCCACGCCTTTCGCACCGAAGGGACCGTACGCATAAGGGTTCTCCAGCATCACCACCTTCATCGTCGGCGAATCGAGCGTCGTCGGGATGATGTAGTTCGTAAGCGAGGCGTTGGCCATGCGGCCGTCGCGCATCACCACGTCCTCGAGCAGCGCGTAGCCGAGCCCCTGCGCGCTGCCGCCTTCGATCTGGCCGGCCGCGAGCATCGGGTGAATCGCCTTGCCGATCTCGTGCACGGTCAGGAACGAGATCGGCCGGACTTCCCAGGTGTCGCGATCGACTTCGAGCTCCACCACGTCGCAGCCCCAGCCGTAGCTGCCGTACGCGTCGCCCTCGTAGCTGTTGTCGTCCCACGACATGCCGCCGGGCCGCTCGTACTCTTTCGTGACGACCAGCGGGCCGTGCTTCCGCAGATACTCGCGCGGCGTGAGCGCACCGAGACGCTCGCGCATCTCTTCCGCACAGCGCTGCAGGATCCGTCCGACCACCATGCACGTCCGCGACGCGACGGTCGGACCGCTGTCGGGAACCACGGCCGTGT
>JAYVYV010000092.1:0-4847 GCA_043783985.1 Acidobacteriota bacterium
AACGCCGCGTCGTCCGGGAAATACGCGAGCATGGGCGGATCGCCGGCGAGCGGCCGCTTCGACCGGTCGGCGTTGAACATCATCGGCAGATCGTTCAGCAGCGTCAACTCGATCGGCAGGACGTGCAGCGGGCCGGTCTTGGTGTGCTCGCCCGGACGGAGCGATGCGTCGATCGGGTTCAGCAGAATCTGTGCCGTGAACAGCGACCCGCCGATCAGAGCGGTTGCCGCGGGGGCGAGACCCGCCAATGGCGGAGTCAGAAACAAAAACAGCGGATAGAAGCTCAGGAAATAGCGGTTGCCCACCGGTGCGCCGCCGCCGGAATACGTGAACGGCGTCGTCAGCAGGAGCACGAGCACCGCGGTCACGACCGTGCCGGCGACCAGCCATTGCCACGCACGCCTCGGCCTTCGGACCAGAAACAGCAGCGCGCTGATGACGCCGGGGAACAAATACGGCACCAGGCCGCTGAACCGGCCGACGATGAAGTAGATCACGTTGTGGCGGAGCACGGTGAACGTATGCGGGTTGACGAGCACGTCCCCGACCAGCAGCGAGCCGCGCTCGCGCACCGGCCCGATGTTTTCGAACGTCTCGCGATCGTTGGCGTACGGAAATCCGCTGCGTCCGTAGAACGTTTTGCGATCACCCGCCTGATAATTGAATTCGCCGGTGATCGCCAGGTTGGCGGCGAACAGGGCGCCGGTGACGAGCGCCCAGACCACCGACAGGCCGATGGCGCGGCGCCACTGGCGGCGGACGATCGCCAGTGCGACCATCGGGACCATCAGGAGCGCGTGCGGCGGCTTCGAGAATGTGAGCAGGCCGACGAGCACCGCGGCCAGGTAGTCCGACCCCGCACCCCTGAGGAAACCGGGGCTGCCGGATGGCGTGTGGCGGTCGACCGCGGCCTCTTTATGGCACCACAGGAACAACGCGTAGAAGACGAGCGAGACGTTGAACAGCTCGGGCGTCAGCCACACGAAGTAGATCGGCAAGACCGACGCGCCGAGAAACACCGCGGCATAGGCGAGCGCCGTTCTCGGCGGGCTGCCGCGGGCGGCGATGAATGCGTAGGCGACAAGAAGGTCCAGGCTCAGCAGCAGCGCGTGCAGGATCAGGAACCCGTGCGTCCCGAACAGAAAGACGAACGGCGCGGCCACCAGCGGGTAGAGAAAGGACTTGGCGTAATACAGGCGAGTCCGGACCGGATCCTCGAACTTCACCCGGCGCACGTAGGGAAAGTGTTGCGAACGGCGGATGCGTGTGACCTTCCCGCGTTTCAGGAAGATGCCTTCCGGCCCGCCGCCGAACTCCTCCCACACCCGCGCGAGATCCCGGTGCTCGTAGGCGAAATCGAAATCGGTAGCCAGACTGCGGGTCAGAGAGTAATAGGTGGCTTCGTCGCCCTTGAAGCCACGCGCCACGCGTGGGAGGTCGAGGGTGGCGGCGATCGCGAGCAGCACCAGTCCGAGCCCGACGGCGGCAACCGCGCCGGGGCTCCAGCCGCTGACCGGCTCGCCGGTCACGACCGCGTCCCGGCGGTCAGGAACGACAGATCGGCCCGCACCATCCCCTGCCGTCTGGTGGCCCGCGAGGTTTCGTGGAGCAGCGTGTACAGGCGCTCCATCTTGCGGACGAAGGTGCCGATGTCGTACTGCAGCCCGGTGACCCGCGCCGCGTCGCCGAGCCGCGCGCGCGCGTCAGGATGAGCGATGGCCCAGACGATTCTGTCCGCGAGCGCGTCCGCGTCCGCCTTCGGCACGATCAGGGCGTCGTGATCCGGCGTCAGGATGTCGAGCAGGCCGTCGGCGTCGGTGGCGACAATCGGCTTGCCCGCAGCGAGCGCTTCGAATCCGGTGAGCGGCGTGCCTTCCCAGAGCGAGGGAAACACGCTGAGATCGAACGCCGACAGGGCCGCCGCGACATCGCGCCGGAACCCCGCGAACATGAACCGGTCGCCGAGGGCGAGCGCCGCCGCCTGCGCCTCGAGCGCCGGCAGGAGCGGTCCTTCGCCGACAAGAAAGAACCGCGCCGACGGCCGTTCCTGCACCACGCGCGCGGCCGCGTCGATCAGGAAGCTGTTGCCCTTCGATTCGTGGAGCCGCGTGACGGTGCCGACGGCGAAGTCATGCGGATCGATGCCCATCTCCTGGCGCGCCTGCGCGATCTCGTCCCCGCTTCTCGGCCGGCTGAACTCTTCGAGCGGCACGCCCAGATAGACGACCTTCACTTTCTCGGGGCGCACCAGCCGCGCGCCGGTCACGAAGTCGGCGGTGCTTCGCGACACCGCGAGCGCGATGTCGGTGTACGGCTCGAGCACGCGATCGGCGGCCTTCTGGAACCAGGGCGTGTCGGTTAGGTTCGCGTGTTCGTGGAGGATGGCCGGGATCCCCCGCAACGCCGCCGCCATGCGCCCGAACGTCGTGGCCCCATACCCGTGCAGGTGCAGGAGGTCGATCTGCTTGCGGTCGATCACCTTCAGCAACGCCGGGAGCGTCATCGGGTCGAACTTCGACCGCTGCAGGTAGGTGATGTCCACGCCCTGACCCTCGAGCGTTTCCTCGGACAGATCCTTGCGGCGGAGACTCACCAGAGACACGCGGAAACGGCCGGCGTCGAAGCGGGGGATCATCCACCCGAACAGACGTTTCACGCCGTGCATCCGCGATCCTTCCCAGCCAAGGTGATCGCAGATCTGCAGGACGTTCAGCGGGCGATGGCTCATTTCGGGGGACGTCGATCCTGACTTGACAGGTGGGTGATTATAACCCTAACTGGCCTTGACAGACCCCTTTACGGCCGGTAAAATCGTCGCCGTCCCCCACGTCGTTCTGCTGTCCAGGCTTCGGCTCGGACCGCCACGCGCCCTGACTAAGGTTCCTGCGGCTTCCCGTCGATACACGGGATATCACCCTGTCGAGGACTGGACTTTCTCGCGCCCGAAGCGCTGTTGAGCTCATATGAAGAGACTCGGTACCCTGTTGTCCCTCGTCACGCTGATCGTCGCCACGACGGCGTGCGAGGCAGCGAAAAGCGCCAACCCACTGAGCCCGGCCATCGCCGGCCCCATTCCGGGCGTCGATATTTCCGCGCCCAAACCGCTGGAACCGACAAACGTGAAGATTCCCGTCGAACAGCAGCCGCTGACGCTGCTCGCCGAGGTCGCGGGTTCCACCGGTCCACGGCCGCTGTCGTACGTCTTCGAAGTCGCCGTTGACGCGGCGTTCAGCACCAAAGTATTCGTCGCCGAGAACGTCGCGCCTGGCGACGGCGGACGCACGAGCGTCCGCCTCCCCGACCACCTGGCGCCCGAGCGCAGCTATTACTGGCGCGTCAAGGCGCAGGACGGCGCCAACACCGGCCCCTACTCGGCGGCGGCGAGCTTCGACGTGTTCACGAGGAGCGTCATCGAAAGGCCGACGCAGACGGCGCCCGGCGTGAACGTCAACGGTCAGCCGCTCCGGCCGACCTTCGTCGTCACCAACGTGGCGCGTTCGGGACCGGTCGGCAGCCTCAGCTATATGTTCGAGCTGTCGGACAGCGACTCCTTCGCGAACAAAACGTTCGTGACCGTTGCCGAACAGAACGGCCAGACCAGCCTCACCTCGCCGCAGGATCTCGCCTACGAGACCGTCTATTACTGGCATGTGCGCGCGTTCGACGCCAAGACGATCGGTCCGTGGTCGACGACGCGGGCGTTTCAAACCATCGGGAGGCCTGTCGCGATTCCCCAGCCGGGCAGCGGCGGCGGAGGCGGCGGTGACTGGGAGAAATGCGGATCGACGCCCGGAGCGGCTCTCTCGGCGTGCGTGGTCGCGGCGCTCAACCCCGCCCACACAGAGGCCGGGGCCTTCGAGGTGACCAAACGCATTGCATGGCTGCTGCGCGGCTCCGGCGGCGGCTTGCTGATCAAGAACGGCGGCGAGAACATCGTGTTATGGAAGGGGTACAGCTTTGCCGCCGCCCGCATCTGCTTCCCGGACGGTCATATCTACAAGGTGCTATCGGACGTACCGACCACGAACGGCCCGAGCTGGCAGGACAACGCGTTCGTCGACCGCAGCCTCTACGTGCCGGCGATCGACCCGAGATAGTCGCCGCGCGAGTGGCCGGCCGTGAACCGCCGCCACTCGCGTTCGCGATCGGTTTAGAACCGGAACCGCGCGCCGATCCCGATCTGGACACCGCCGGCCTTCACGTCGCTGGCCGAGGTGAGGTCGACCGACCCGCCGAGGTAGCGGAGGAAGAGCCCGGCGCCGACCTGCGGCATGAACTGATAGGACAGGTCGCCGCCGATGTTGATCCCTGTGGCCGTGCCCGCTTCCGTACGCACCGGCGACAGCACGCTTTGCGTCCCCGGCGTGACGCCGAAGTCGTAGATGAGGTCCTGGTTCACCTTGGTGAACGACGGCCCGACGAATAGCGACAGGTCGGTCTTCTCGCCGACCGGCAGGAACCCGACCAGCACGAGATATACGGTGCGCTCCGACCGCTTCGCATCGACCGGCGTGATGGTGACCGCCGCAGGCCGGTTGAAGAAGGTGGGGTTCGGAACCGAGGCGGTGCCCTGCACGGAGCCGGTCGTGCCGAACGACGAGTAGCCGACGGCGACGCCGATCTGCGGCATGAACCGGTAGCCGGCGCTGACGTCGAAGATC
This sequence comes from Acidobacteriota bacterium, assembly GCA_043783985.1. Lineage (GTDB taxonomy): Bacteria > Acidobacteriota > Vicinamibacteria > Vicinamibacterales > CAVVIG01 > CAVQFC01. The sequence continues at coordinate 4,662 of JAYVYV010000092.1, forward strand.
GCGCCGCGGCCGACGGTCGCCGTGGTGGTGCTCGTCGCCGTCTCGCGGTAAACCGGCAGGCTGAAGTCCTTGCTGAGGGTGCTCGATCGCGTCTGCGCGCCGACGTTCACCCCGATGAAGACTTTGTCTCCGAGGGGCATCGTGCTGTTCTGAGCGGTTGGCGACGCGGCCTTCTGCTGAGCGTTG
>JAYVYV010000093.1:0-4846 GCA_043783985.1 Acidobacteriota bacterium
GCGCGGCAGATGATGCGGTGGGTGAAGATCGAGGATGTGGGCGACACCGAATTCCTCGTCGACGAGCAGGTGGACAAGTTCCGGTTCCTCGAAGAGAACGAGCGCGTGATCAAGGCGGAGGGGCGTCCCGCGCAGGGCCGGCCGCTGCTGCTCGGGATCACGAAGGCGTCGCTCTCGACCGACTCGTTCATCTCGGCCGCGTCGTTCCAGGAGACCACGCGTGTGCTCACCGAGGCGTCGATTTCCGGCAAGGTCGATCACCTGCGCGGCCTGAAGGAAAACGTGACGATGGGCCGGCTGATTCCGGCCGGAACCGGGTTCGAGTTCTACCGGCACGTGCGGATCCCGGCGGACGAGCCGCCGCCGCCGCCGCCGCTGCCGCAGCCGAGCGACGACGAGCTCGAGCTGGAACGCGACATGGAGTACTTCGTGGAGCCGGAAGAGGCCCTCGGGCCGCGGACGGGGGATCTCGGCGAATAGACGTCGCACTCAGAAATCTGAACTCAGACATCTGAAATCCGGTGGGGCGACAGTCGAAGGGCTGTCGCCCCTTTTCGTTGTTCACCTCACCACGAAACGCGCGAAACGGATCGACTCGGCACGAAACACACGAAAGAGAGACATCATTCAGCGGCGTTAGTGTCCGGCTTCAGCCGGACTCTTCGACAACGATTGACGCACCGCGACTTCGCTGCCGTGGCTACGACAACACGAAGACACGAACCACCCTTGACTCGGCACGAAACACGCGAAAGAGAACGGTCCGTTGCGACGGACGCGTCCGGCTTCAGTCGAACCTCGAATTCTGCGAGGTGATCCGGCCGTGATCGGAACGATCGAGGAAGTGTTCGGACACTGTGACGTGAGCACCACCATGAGTGACACCCATGTGCTGAACCAGGACGGGCGCGGCGTGCGAAGCCCACTTGATGTGATGGGCGGACGCATGCTCGGTGACGGCGATAGGCCGCAAGGCTTGCCGGACCCGTTTTGGCAGGCCGATCTGTCCAATCGATCGGCGGCAGAGTAGGCGACGCAACGAGCCCCGCTCCAGTGACTTCCAAGTGTTGAAGCCAATTGTGGTCCAGGGTTACACTGCGGCCGTCTACGACGTCATAGAACTAGGCAGAACCGTCGACTGATTCTTGGGCAGACCATCGCGTGGCGAACACCTAGCAGGATGGAATGACCACGGCAAGGAGTGAAGATGGACGAAACGTGGCCGAAGTCGTCCGCTCGTCCCGACGTAGACTGCGAGAAATATCACGCGACGTTGGCGGTAAGCGATGTCCGCTCCGCCGTTATCTTCTACACCAAGAAGCTTGGGTTCTGGCTAGCTTTTGCGGAGGGCGACACGCCGACTTTCGCCGGGGTGAATCTCGGGAGAGTCCAGATGTTTCTCGAGCAGGGGAACCCGAGCTCGCAGGGTTGCTCTGTGTATTTTGTCGTGAGCGACGCGGACAAGCTGTATCGGTTTCATCAATTGTCTGGCGTTGAAATCATCGAGCCACCAGGCGATCGGCCGTACGGGCTGCGCGATTACACGGTCCGAGATGTTGACGGCTACCGTCTCACTTTTGGGCACCATCCGGAGTGCCGGTTCTCCGAACAACATTGAGCGCGCAGATGTCGCCATGGGGGTTGAACAACGGGCTGCCGAACATCGGCATGCCGCCGACGGCGGCCTCGACTCAAAGCCGCCGCGGCTGATGCCTGACGTTGGGCTGACGAACGAACTACTTGAAGATCCGGGAAGGCCAGTTGCCTGGTTCACGGCTGTCGCGCGCAACGCAAGAATCCACCATGCATCTCGCCACGGCAGGTACGATCGGATGTCTCCAGCGCTCGTCGACGCGAAGTGCGAGTACAACGTGAAAGGGACCGCTCGATGAATCGACTGGCAGCGACTGCATGCACCGCACTGTGCCTCTCGGCTGCGCCGGTAAGAGCCGCCGACGAACCGGGCCTGGCGAAAATGCTGGCGGGGGAGGCCGCGAGGTTTCCTGGAAAGCTGACCGTCTACGTGAAGCAGTTGAAGACGGGGCAGGAGGCGGCGGTCGCGCCCGACGAGCCGATGTCAGCGATGAGCGTCATCAAGCTGGGCATCCTCGCAAAGGCCTATCAGATGGCCGAGCGCGGCGCGCTCGATCTCGACGCGCGCGTCATCATGAAGACGGCAGATCTGCGCGGCGGCAGCGGCATCTTTCAGTTCCACGCGCCGGGGTTGAGCCCAACCCTCCGCGATCTGCTGTGGGAGATGGTCATCACCAGCGACAACACGGCGACGGACGCCATGCTGGCGCGCGTCGGCGGCGTCGACGACTTGAACCGGTGGTTCGCCGGAGGCGGACTCGGCGCGATGCGGATGCAGGCCACAGTGGGCGCGTACTTCGCGCGCGTGGCAGGCCTCGTCACACCGCGAGCGCAGGGACTCAGCGAGCAGGAGCTCAACGCCGCGATGGTCGGCCAACGCAGCGGTGAGTTGTCGCCGACGGGTAAGACATTGGCATCGGAGCTCGCCGCGCCCGAGCCATGGATGGGCATCTGTGACCGATTCAAGGACCCCGCCAACTGGCTTGGGTCGATTACGGCACGCGCCGTCGGGCGTCTCCTCGAGCAGTTGGAGGTCGGCACCCTTGCGTCGAAGCCACATTCGGCCGAGATGATGGACATGCTGAAGGCCCAACAGGCTGGCGCGCGCCGCATCCCCATGTACCTCGATACGCAGTACCTCATCGGTCACAAAACCGGCGATTTCCCGCCATGCGTCGCGAACGACGTCGGCATCGTGTATCTCAAGAGCGGCGCGACGGTCATGGTATTTCTATCGGATCAGATCCGCGGGAACTACGGGGAAGCGGAGGCACGCATCGGTGACATTGCGCGGCATGTCGCTGAGTATTTCGACGGCAGATAACTGCTCGTCGCGAGACGGAGCGTTTCGCACCGAGCGTTCGCCGGCGCTTCAATTCTCCCTGCGGTCCAGCGTGGAGTAGCCGTCGCGGACGCGCACCCGGACCTCGTCAAGGCCCACGTCGCGGTGGAGCCGAACGGACCCTTTCCGCGACATTGAGAACCTCGGGGCTACGCGTGGCTGCAACAAAGCGTCTTGGTTGGCCAGGGCCGGATTATCGCGGGGCCGGGCGTCGAGTACAACCTGTTCCGAATCACGTAAACGGCAGCCGAGCCTTCTATGGCTTTGCAGACGGAGGGGGAGAGGCCGTGGAACTTCCAGACTCACGAGCACGGGAAGGGCAGCGTTTGCTTCGCGTCGGGATTCTGCTGTTCCTCTTCGCGCTACTTGTAGGCCTTGCGGTGCCTAGATTTGCCGTACCGCGCCTCGGACTATCCACTCATCTCCTGGGATTGATGCAGGGGACTTTTCTCCTCGCCGCAGGCTCGCTGTGGCCCAAGCTCCAGCTCACGCGGCCCGTATCTCGTGCGGGATCGTACCTCGCCGTATACGGATGCATCGCGGCGTGGACCGCCAATCTGCTGGGTGCGTTGTGGGGTGCCGGCAACTCGATGTTGCCGATTGCCGCGGGCCAGGCTCGGGGCAATCTGATTCAGGAACGGATCATCGCAGCGGGTCTCGTCACGGCCGCGGTCTCGCTCATCGCCATGGCGATGATCATCCTCTGGGGCTTGCGAGGGTCAGTAATTGGACGGTCACAAACAGACCAGTTCTGATATCCGGGCGAAGCGGCCCCACAGCCGCCGTGATGCCGATGAGGGTCCGGTCGGCGACGAGGGCCAACGACTCCCGAGCGTAAGCGTCGACGACCGTCAGCGTACGAAACCAGCGGCCGTCGGCGGTGCGCGCGCCGACGATGTCCATCGCCCAGCGCTCGTTGGGCCGCGTAGGGCCTGCCGCGGCACCCGCGCGCGACCGGCCAGCTTCTGCGCGGTTAGTCGCGCCGGGGGGCGCGCGCGGCTCGCGGCTCCCGCGCCGGCGTCACCACGAGCAGGCCTCGCTCCACGAGCGTGGGCGGCCTCCGCAACCGCGTGGCCTGCTCCCACGCGAAGGCAATCGCCAGCAGGTCGCCGTCCTTCCACGGGCGCGCCGAGAACTCCAGGCCGAACGGCAGACCGGCTGCATAGAACCCCGCCGGGACGACAACGGCCGGGACGCCGATCATGTTGACCCAACTGGTGGCCGAATGCGGCCCTTCGCTGACGCGGCCCTCCTGCGGCATGGTCTCGTCGGGCGGCCGCATCTGAATTGCCGGATAGACATAGCCATCGAGTGTGAGGCGATCGAGGGGCTCGAGATACGCGGCCAGCGTCGCGCGACGCGGCGCGTGGTACGTGCGCTCGGCGTCCGGATCCGCGTCCAGTCGCCGTTGATCGATTCGGACGCCGGCCACGTTTCGGAACATAGGCTCCTCGCCGATGGACGAGGCGAAGAGCGGCGTCCCCACGACCGTCCGATAGTCCGCTGCAGAGTGGTACTCCGCCGGGCCGAACGTTGCGAGGAATCGGTTCGTGCCGTCCTGCGTGTAGGCGTAGGTGGCCACGCGGCTCGCCTCCTTCGCGAAGCCCGCAGCCAGGATGCTGTCGTCGAAGACCACCTCCGCGCCCGCCGCCCGCAACCCTTCGACCGCCTTCATGAACATCTGCCGCGTCTCGGGCCGCAGCGGCACGTTCGCCGCCGCGCGAAGCCGTTCGACCGCCGCCTCCGGCACACCGGCCGGGATGCCGTGGAACGGCACACCTTCGCCCGCGAGAACGAACGCCGGCACGCCGAACCGTTTGCCTTTGAGAGCGTCGGCCCCGAGATATTGCTGATAGGGCGCCGGCTGTGCCGAGCCCTGTGAGCCAACCGTGCGCGGGTCGAGCGGATCCT
>JAYVYV010000094.1:0-4842 GCA_043783985.1 Acidobacteriota bacterium
TCCGGCGCCAGGCCCTGATGATCGGCGAGGTATTTCAGGATGGCGCGGGCGTCGGCCGGCTCGAGCGACGCGTGGTTGAGCACGACCATCCGCTTGATCGTCTTCTCCCAGTTCTCCGGCGTCGCGCGGCGGTAGGAAATGCGCGACATGCGTCCCTTGTCGTCGCTGCGATGGCACGTACCGCACTTGGCGCGGACGACGTCGTTGCCGATGGGGATGCCGCCGTCATCCTGCGGCGCCGGCTGCGCGCGCGCGAACGGCGCGACGAGCAGGAACAGGGCGAGCGCGATCGGGCTACGAGCGATCATGAAGAATCCCTTTGGCGACGAGCACCGACAAGCCGCTGACGATGTTCGGCAGCGGCACGGGGGGACAGCTGCGGCAGTAGGCGTCGAACAACTCCGCGACGTGACGATGGCGGCAGGCCATGTCCGCGAGCTTGACGAGATCGACATTCTCCGCGAAGCGCAGGCCGCCGGCGAACGCGTCCTCGAGCACGATTTCGCGGCCGCGAATGACCGGACGCGGTTCGAAGCGCACCTCGTCGGCGAGAGTGAGATGGAAGTTCGCGCTGGCGGCGAACCGCGGCGGGCCGATGTCGGCCGCGCCGGGATCCGCGGTGTCGAGTGCGTCAGTGACGGTGTCCGCGCGCGCCGTCCAGAACGCGGTCGGATGCGCCGCGGCGGCCGCGCGCGCGAACTCACGCGAGCGGCGAAGGTGGCTGGTGTAGACGTCGCGTTCCCAGTTCGAGAAGAAATCAAGCGCGATCGCCTCGCGGCCGGGATCGACCAGCGCGGTATGAGCGGCGATCGCCGCCAGCCACGCCGCCGCCAGCGCCTTCTTCACGCCGAACGACGACAGCGGATCGATGAACGAACCGGCGTCGCCGACGAGCAGAAACTGCGGACCGGCATATCGCTCCGAAAAATACAGTGAGGCGTCGCACGCCCACTCGGATCCGGGCGTCGCCTGCGCCAGCGTGCGGCGGAGGTGTGTCGTCCTCGCGACCGCGGCCTGGTAATTCCCGCCGTGGGCGACCATCACCCCGACGTGCCGCGTGGTCTCCGAGATCGGCACCGACCAGGCCCAGCCGTCGTCGCACGTCTCGACGACCGTGTGCGTCGCATCCGGCAGTTCGCACGAAGGACCGTGCCACACGCCCACGAGCGCGAGCGTGCGGTGGCCGGACTGCAGCCGGCGAAAACGGCGGCCGACGATGCCGGCGCGGCCCGAGCAATCGAGCACGAAGCGGCAGTCGATGGCCGCGCGGCATTGCTGATGCTCGAAGTCGACTCTGGCGTGTGCGCCGAACGTGACCGAACGCACGCGCGCCGGCGTCCTGACGTCGACGCCGGCCGAGCGGGCGCTGTCGACGAGCACGCGATCGAAATCGGGACGGAAGACCTGGTATCCGGGCCGGGCCGGCGGCACCGCGAACATTTCGAGGCGGGGCTGGCCGGACGCCCACCACACGGTGTTGCCGCTCGAGCGGTAAAAGTCCGCGCGTTCCACGTCCGCGAGCAGACCGGTTTCCACCAGGAGTTTGCGAGTGCTGGGCGGAATCGATTCGGCAAGGCCGCGCGACCGCGGCGCGGGAGAATCGAGGATGACGACCGAGTGTCCCCAGGCGGCTAACAACCGGCCGGCCGCCGATCCGGCCGGCCCTCCGCCAATGACCACCGCATCAACCGGGGCAGCGCGCATCACGACGCGCCAGTCTACTCCAACCCGACCAGCTGTCGAATACGTCCGCTGCTCGCCCGGAAGACCTGAAACGCGGTTCCGCTTCATGGTTCAGATCCGGCGTGGCACGACGCGTGCTTTAGCCGTCAGTTATTACGATGAGTCATCGCGTCGGGGGACTGTTCGTGGGACGCTCGGATGAGCTGGCAATGAAAACCGCCGCCCTTCTTCTGTTGACGCTTGTGCTCGCCAGCCCATCGGCGGCCCAGGGCACGCCCGGACCCCCGCCGAAGCCTCCGCCAGTGCTCAACGATCAACAACTGTTTCACAAGTACATCGTGTCGACGCTCGCAGCCCCTGGGGCCCTCGACGCCACACTCTCAAGCGCCTTCGAGCAATGGCGCGGCAATCCACCGGAGTGGGGAACCGGAGTGGATGGCTATCCGAAACGGTGGGTGTCGGCGTTCGCCGAAAACGCAATCGGAAGCACCGCGAAATACGGGGTAGCCCGAGTGCTGCACCACGACCCCTCGTTCGCGCGATGCGAATGCAACGGCATCCTCCCTCGTCTGCGTCACGCGGTGATCTCACCGTTCACCGCGCGGACGCGCGACGGACGCACGGTGCTGTCGCCGGCGACCGTGGCCGGAATCGCCGCGGCCAGCATCGTGCCGGCGGCGACCTGGTATCCGACCACGAATGGCGCGATAGGCGGTGTCGCGCACACCGCCGTCGGCGTGCTCTCAAAGATCGGCGTGGACGTCGTCCGGGAGTTCGTCCACCGGCGGCGCCATCAGCCCTAAGCGCTGGGCCACTGCCGGCTGCGAGGCGATCAGTTATGATGGCGCGCAGGAGGCCGCATGACGATCACCGCAGCTCACCTCAGTCCTCTCCTTTCGATTCTGTTCGGAATCCTGATCTTGATCGTGCCGCGATTTCTCAACTATCTAGTGGCGGTTTACCTGATCCTGGCGGGTCTCCTCGGTCTTGGCATCCTGAGGTTCTAGATTCTTCTGCTATGCTCCGCCGATGCGCGGGGAGAGCGGCCCGGTAGGCGCCGATATCGAACGGATTCGCCGCGAGCTTCAACACGCGGTCATCAACATCGTCACGACCGCCCAGAGCGTCGAGTCGGCCGGACAATCGCTGTTATCCAGCATTGCCGCGGCGTTGCGATGGGACTGCACGGGCTTGTGGATCGTCGATGGCGAGGTCATCAGGTGCGTCGAGACGTGGAGCGTGCCCGACCGGGGATTCGAGGCGTTTGTCGCCGCGACGCAAGGTTGCGCCTTACAACGGGGGCAGGGTCTACCTGGTCGCGTGTGGCAGGGACACGAGCCACTGTGGATCGACAGTCTGGTCACCGATGCCAATTTCCCCAGGGGTTCCATCGCGCGCGATGCGGGCCTTGCGAGCGGCTTTGCCTTTCCCATCACGAATCGATCCGGCACGGTCGGGGTGATCGAATGCTTCAGCGCTAGTCATCAAGAGACGGATGCCGACGTGCTGGCGCTCGCTGAACTCCTCGGGCGGCAAATCGGCCAGTTTCTCGAACGACTGACGGTCGAACGTCGGATCGAGCAAAACCAACGGCGCTATGCGGCTATTGTGAACGGCGCGCTCGACGCCATCATTGCGATTGATGCGCAGGGCCGAGTCACGGAGTTCAATCGGGCCGCCGAACAACTGTTCGGATATGCCCGTGAAGCCGTCCTCGGAATGGAGATGGCGGAGTTGATCCTTCCCCCTTCGATGCGCGCCGCCCACCGGGAAGGATTACGCCGGCAGCGAGCATCCGGCGAATCGCGCATTCTGGGTCAGCGGCTCGAATTACGAGCGTGTCGGCGGGACGGGTCTGAGTTCCCTGTCGAGCTGACCATTACGAAATTTGACGGACCTGCCGATGGTGCGTTTGTGGGTTTTCTCCGCGACATCACCGACCGCCAGCGACACGCGGAGGAGCGGGAGGCGATGTTGGTTCGGGAGCGGGCCGCGTTGGAGGAAGCGTCCGCCGCCAGCCGGTTGAAGGACGAGTTCCTGGCTGCGCTGTCTCATGAACTGCGAACCCCGTTGAATGCGATCCTGGGCTGGGCCCAGATGCTGGAGAACGGAACCGTCTCACCCGATCGTGTGCCCAGAGCCGTCGCGGCGATTCGGCGAAATGCCGAGGCGCAGCAACAAATCGTCGACGACATGCTGGACTTGTCGGCGTTCATCACCGGCCGGGCGCAGCTCTCGTTGGCGCCGTTGTCGGCCAACACCCCGATCGAGGCGGCGTGCGAGAGCATCAAGCCCGCCGCCGATGCCAAACGCATCACCTTGAAGGTGTCGGTCCCTGAGGTGGTGCTCGTCGGCAATGCCTTGAAGCTGCAGCAGGTGTTCTGGAACTTGCTGGGCAATGCAGTGAAATTCACCCCGACGGGAGGCACGATTACCCTGAGCGGCGAAACCGCCGGCGATGCCGTGACGTTCCGTGTGCGGGACAGCGGCAGTGGGATCGATCCGGCGTTTCTCCCATTTGTCTTTGACCGGTTTCGACAAGCGTCAAACACCCGCGTGCAAGGTGGCCTCGGGCTAGGGCTCGCTCTCGCGAAGCAAATTGTGGAGGCCCACGGCGGTACGGTCTCGGCACACAGCGAAGGAATCGGCGCAGGGGCAGAGATTATCGTCACGCTTCCGTTGGCCTAAACCCAGAGTGCAGGGTGCGGTGGCTTTCACGACCGCCGCCATCGCAGCATCCCGCGAAGACCACCACAACTCGATCGTTCCGGACGACTGCGCCGCGCTACGAGGTCTTCCGGGAGCTCTTCTCCTGATTCCGCTTCACCTCGGCCTTCTGCTTGAGGTCGTGCTGCTGCTTGCTCTTGGCCTTGTCCTTCTTGCCGCCTTTGTCGCCCATGTGGATGTGCTCCTTGCGGTCATTATGACGCGTGGTGGAGGATTACGCGTCAGGCAGAAGTAATCTGGCGATTCGGAACGACCCTGACCTCTTTTGCACAGACAGCCCAGATCCCGTGCTGTTAACGTGGCTTTTGAGCCAGCTCCCTGGGTGAGTGGTCGCGACCGAGCGAGAGAAGAGTCACCGTGGACAGACGCACCTTCGTGATTGAAGCCGGGAAGGCGTTCCCAGTCGTCGCCAGCGCGTTGTATTTGATTGGG
>JAYVYV010000095.1:0-4835 GCA_043783985.1 Acidobacteriota bacterium
AGCGCGACGCCCTTGTATTTGCCGGTCCTCGAAACCGTCTGGCCGCCGGCGATGCTGCCGACGACCGCGCCCATCATCAGCGGCGTGAGCAGATTCCCGGATTGCGTCGCAGACACTCCGAGGACGCCCTGCATGAACAGCGGCAGGTAGATGATGACGCCGAACATCCCCATGCCGAGCACGAAGGCGCAGACCGAACAGATCGCGATGATCGGGTTCCGAAACAGTACGAGCGGGATGACCGGTTCCGATGCCCTCGACTCCACGTACAGGAACGTCGCCAGCATGATCGCCGAGAACGCGAGCAGCGACTCGACACGCATCGACGTCCACCCGTACTGCGTGGCCCATGTCAGTGCGAGCAGGAGCGGCACCACCGTGCCGATGAGCGTCGCGAACCCGGTCCAGTCCAGCCGCTTGGTGGACCCGCGCGGTTTCATGTGCGGAAACTCGAAGTAGATCGCGGCCACCGCCACGGCTCCGACCGGCAGGTTCACCCAGAAGCAGGCGCGCCAAGACCAGTTGTCGGTGAGCCACCCTCCGAGCGTCGGCCCGAAAATCGACGCGACGCCCCAGACCGCCGCAAACAGTCCCTGATAGCGCCCCCGCTCGGCGGGCGAGAAGATGTCGCCGACAATCGTGAACAGCAGACCCATCACCATGCCGGCGCCGATGCCCTGAAGACCGCGAAACAGAATCAGCTGGCCCATGCCGTCGAGCGGCAGGACATTGATCTTGCCGGCCGCTCCACACAGCGCGGATGTCGCCGTAAAAAGGGTGGCGCCAAGCAGAAAGAACGGCTTGCGCCCGTGGATGTCGGACAGACTGGCGAAGATGGGCACCGACACCGTGGATGTCAGCAGGTAGGCGGTGGCGATCCATGGATAGCGATCGAACCCCGACAGCTGCGCGATGATGCGCGGCTCCGCCGTGCCGACGATCGTCTGATCGATGGCCGCCAGCAGCGCCGCGAGCAACAGCCCGGTCAGCGTGCCCACGAGCTGGGGGCGCGTCAGCCGCACGATCCCCGACGTGTGGTACTCCGTCTCCGCCGTCACACTCACAGACAATCCTTTCGTCTCACGGTTTGGGAACGCGCAGCGTCGCGCTGATCATCGCGCTTCCGCTCGCCACGTAAATCAGCGACAAGGGATGAAGGACCGCCGGTCCCAGCTGTCGCGCACCGAACCACAGCTGCTCGTCGATCCGCCCGATCGCAAACGCCACGCCCCACAGCAGGACGATGAGAATGCTCGTCGGAATGGGCGTGCCCTCGAAGTATTTCACTTTCCCCGTGACGGCGTCGGCCAGCTCCTCGGCCGTCACGTTGAAGCGCGCCAGCCGGCTGACGCCGCAGACGACGAAATAGGTGAGGCACAGCATGTCCCATCCGCCACGCAACCCGAGCGTGAAGCCGATCACCGCCGGCGCCACGCCGAACGAGATCACATCCGACAGCGAGTCGAGGTCGCCCCCCATGATCGACTGGCGCGTCGTGTCCAGACGCGCGACGTACCCGTCCAGCACGTCCAGGATCAGTGCGAGCGGCAGCAGCACAAACGCCATCCACAGAAACCGACGGTTATCGGCGGCGACGTAGTCGAGGCACAGGAAGATCGCAATCGTGCCGCAGCTCGCGTTGCCGATCGTCAGCACGTCGGCGGGGGTGAACGAACGCAGCAGGGAAAGATGGCGCCTGGGTGGTCTCACGCCAACACTTTACTCTTTACTGAACGCGGGGCCGCGAAAGCGGCGCCGCTCGGCGAAGCGGTACCAGAGCCCGAGCACGACCGTCAGCCCGACGATGGTCTTGCCTGCCCGCATGTCGTCGGGGATCGCGAGAATCACCGAGATGAACACGACCCACAACATGGCCACGAGGTTGATGGCCGATCCCACGCGTCCGAGATGCCACGGGCCGCGCACGATCTGTGTCGCGGAGCCTCGCGCCCGCCAGGCCAGGAACACCGGGATGATGTATGACACGTACAGGCCGATCACGCTGATGGAGGTCACGACGGCGTAGGTGCCGCTGCTGATCGTCGCCACGAACGCGACGGCGACCGACAGCCAGATCGCCGGCGCCGGCGTCCGGTGCGTCGCGCTCACCCGTTTCCAGATCGCCGACGCCGGCATCCCCTCGTCGCGCGCGAACGCGTAGAGGACGCGCGAGGTCCACGTGACCGCCGACAGCCCGCAGAACCACATCGCCATCGCGGCCAGGGCGGTCACCAGTCCGCCGGCCCGCTCGCCGAGCGACGCTGCGAGGATCGCGATCACCGCCGGGATCTCGTGGCCGCCCGCATCGCGGGCGTTCAGCACGCTCGGAATGTCCTTGATGGCGAGGGTCAGCGCGATCAGCAGCAGGTAGCCGACCACGCTGGAGACCACGACCGCCATCACGATGCCCCACGGCACGCGGCGCCGCGGATCCACCGTCTCCTCCGACACGCTTGCCGACGCGTCGTACCCGGTGAACGTCCATTGCGCCTGCAGCAGCCCGACGACGAACGCCCACCAGTACGGCCACCCCTGCGTGTTGGAGGTCACGCGCGCGAAGAAGAACCCGACGGGCTGCTTCGGCGCGAAGAACACGACGGCCCCCACGATCGCCAGCACGCCGACGACGTGCACGGCCACGCTGAGGTCGTTCAGCCGCGCCACCAGCCGGATGCCGACGTGATTGATCAGCGCGTGCGAGAGCAGCACGGCCGCGTAGACCATCAACACGTGCCCCGTCGTCGCAGCCACGCCGGTGAGCGGCGTGACGAAGAGCGCGCAGCCGTAGTCGATGCCGGCCAGGGCCGCGAGCTGACCGACCATGTTGAACCAGGCCGTGAACCAGCCCCAGCCCTTCCCGCCGAGCCGGCAGGCCCAGTGATACATCGCGCCCGACGTCGGCATCGACGACGCGAGCTCCGCCATGCTGAGCGCCACCGCGAGGGTAAAGACGCTGACCAGCGGCCACCCGAACGCCATCTCCGCCGGACCGCCCATGATCAGGCCGTGCGAGTAGAGCGTCACGGCGCCGGTCAGAATCGAGATGATCGAAAACGAGATCGCGAAATTCGAGAACCCGCCCATCGTGCGGAACAACTCCTGCGCGTAGCCGAGCGCGCCGAGATCGCGGACGTCTTCGCCGAGCTGCTCAGAGGTCGGACTCGAGACGTCAGACTGCATTCAGCGACATCCCCGATCGCCGCGTGTCGACCATTCGCCGGAGCAGCCGCGCGATTTCGGCGACGGCCTCAGACGGCGGCTTGCCCTCACGGTGGATCCCGCACACCGCCGTCGTCGCGGCGTGGTCGAGATCGGAGCTCCACCGCGACCGCCCGGCCGCATCGCGGCCGTACGTGAGATAGGCGGACATGGTGTCGAGCCCGGTGCCTGGGCGTTCCCCGATGAAGTGCACGACGGTGTCCGCGTCGACGATCGCACCCGCATGATACCCGGCGCGTACGCGCCCGTTCTGGATGACGACGTCGATTTCGCCCGCGTGAAGGCCGGCGGCGGCGAGCTCGTGGCGTAGCGGCGGAAGCACCGCACGCAGCTGGGTGTTCAGTGCGTTCGCGTTGAGCCCGTCCGAGATCACGAGCTGCACTTGCGGCCGCCGGGATCCTCGAGATGCCGTGAGCAACACGATCCGCTCCGCATCCTCCGCGCGAATCGACTCGCCCGAACGTGGGTGCGCGAGATAGTCCTCCCGATCGCGCGCCGGCGTCCGGACGCGGATGTGATGAGGCGAGGCCGCCCGCACGACGTGAGCGTCGAGCTCGGCGTACAACGCCGTTCGGGCCTGGGCGTAGATCGATTCTATTCGGGCCGCCGGGGCTGGCGGGCCGAGGTCGTATCCGCGTGCGCGAAGACGCTCGATCTTCGTCGCGCCTTCCGCCCGCAGCGCATCGGTCGTGCGGCTGTCGCCGCCGCCTTTCGCGTACGCGGCGTAGAGCGAGGCCGTCGATCGTGCGTCGAGAGCCGACAGCCGCCGGCTCATCGCGCTCGTCACGTGGCGGCCGGACAGACGGCGAAGCTCCGGATGCTCCCGAAACGACGTGGTGAGGTAGCCGAGCATCGGGTCCGCGTTTCCGGCGACGGCCATGAGATATGCCGGCGCGGCCAGTTCGACGATGCGCCGGGTCGCCTCCCGCAGCGCATCGGGGGCGATGCCCATGTGGAACGTCGCGCACACGTCGAGCCCCATCGTGAGACCGTGCAGCTTGGCCATCACGACGTCCTCGAGGCACGCCCGCTCCAGCTGCGCCGCGGTTCTGAACACTTCCGGCCCGATGAACCCGGCGACGTCGTTGACGATCGTCCACGCGCCGGTGGCTGCCTGAATGTGCCGGGCGACGCCGTAGGCGCGGGATTCGAGGGTCACCATGTCGACGCCTTCCGCCGCGCCGTTGGTCACGGCCGACCCCTGTCCCGTCTCGAAGTAGCAGCCGTCGAACCCGCACGCCAGGTCGAGGATGCCGTCGACGTCGAGGCCAACCATGCCGGCGAGCGCCTTCGACGTCCCCGCCAGGCTCTGGAAGCCCACGTCCACCGGCGCGCGCTCGCGCGCCCGCGACTGTTTGACGATGTCCGACAGCACGCAATAGCGCGTCGGCAACTGCAGCCGCTCGACGACGCGCCGCAGCACACCTTCGAGGTGGACGATCGTGTCCACGTTGTCGCTCGCCGGGTTGAGTCCGATGATGACGTCGCCGCAGCCGTAGCTGAGCCCTTCGAGGATCGACAACAGGATGTCGTCCTCATCGTCGCCAGGGCTGTTGGGTTGGATGCGTGAGCCGAAGTGGTGCGGCGCGCCGACGGTGGTGCCGTGGCCGGGATGG
>JAYVYV010000096.1:0-4834 GCA_043783985.1 Acidobacteriota bacterium
TCCATCGCCGAATCGGTGTACGCCGCCGCCGCCGCGTCGGAATTGGCGATCGCGATGCGACCGAACCTCTTGCGGCCAATCTCGCACGGCGACTGCCCCTCCGGCCAATCGGGATCCCAGAGCGGGTTGTACTCGTACGCGTACCCGTGTGGCCACCGGTTGACCGTTATCGCGTCGATGTCCCGCGCGGGATCGAACCCGCCGCCGCCGAGGATCCGCGCGAGCTGATCCCGAATCTTCCGCTCGAACGTCGCGAACGTCGTCGTCTGCAGGTCCACATGGCCGGCGCGATGCTGGTCGCGCGGGGGCAGCCCGGGCTTGCAGGGCGTCCGCGTCATGCGCACGAGGATCGGGTCGTCGGCCGACTTCGGCGTCGGGTCGTAACCGCCGATGACCGTCGGCATTTCGAGGCGCGCGCCCGTGTGGTACATCCCGGGCGCCGAGGCACCGTTGATGCCCAGTTTCTCGAACGCCTTCCAGTTCTTCAGCGCGACGCTCGTGTAGACCAGCGGTACCTTCACGCCGTACGTCAGGGCCTCCTTCTGCGTGTCGGGAAGGTCCGGGCACAGCGACGGAATCATCGAGTTCCAGCATGCCAGGACCACGGCCTTCGCGCGCACGGCGTAGACCTTCTTGTCGCGGCCGTACGCGACTTCGACTTCTGTCGCGGACGCCCGGTCGCCGATGTGGCGAACCCGCGCGGCCGTGCTGTTGAGACGGATCCGCACCGGGGAGCCGGGCTGGTCGAGCCGGGAGTAGTCCACCTTCGCGAGCACGCTGTCTCGAGCCGTCCGGCCTGGCAGCGCGCCGGGAATCAGCGCGCGAACCAGCAGCCGGGCCACGGTGGCGTTGCCGTCCGGAAAATGGAAGTTGTACGCGGGCTTCGGCGTCGCGTCGCCTTTGGCCGTGTAGCTCATGCGGCCGTTCGCGACCGGGTCGAGCGCCATCCCCGCGAACCCGGGATAGCCGTAGGCCCAGCACTCGAGCGCGCCGACCGCGTCGATCCCGATGCCGTACAGTCCGTGGGTGCGTGATTGATAGAACGGCACGACGTCAGGATGCACCTTGACCACATCGAGGAGAAAATTCTTGTAGCTCATCCTCGAGAGCCGACCCTTCTTCTCGGCCGACGACAGGCCCGGCATGTAGTCGACCTTGTCGCTTTCGAGCCGCGCGATATCCTGCTGCGCTTGCGGTAGCAGCGGCGTCTTCGCGAGAAACTCCGGCCACGTCACCGGGGCGGCCCCGCCGCGCCCGCGTCCGCCGCCCCCCGGCGCTCCGACGACGAGCCGATCGGCGCCGAACGTTTCCTTGTCGAAGAAGTAGGAGCCCTGCAGGCCCTGAAAGACGGATCGATTCGCGGCCTTGCCCGCCTCGGCGGCCAACGCGGGGACGTCGATGCCAATCTCGGTCATGAGGCCTAGCGCTTCGGCGCTGTACGTGAACGGCGACGAAATGCCGGCGGTTCCGCCGTTCGCGATCCACAGGCGTCCGCCCGGGCGAAATTCGTTGCGCTTCGCATGCCCGCCGAAGTCGTCGTGATTGTCGAGGATCAGGATCCGCGCGGACGTGCCGATCCGCGCGCGATAGAAGTGCGCAGCGGCGAGCCCGCTGATACCCCCGCCGACGACGATGAGGTCGTAGGCGTCGTGGGTCGTGATCGGCCGTCCCGCGCTCGCCCAGAACCTGCCGTCCCGCAGCGCGTGCGCGACGTCATTCGAACCGTCATGACTGCCGCGCATGCCGGTGAGCGCGGACGGGTTGTAGCCGGGTGTGTCCTGCGCGAACGGCGAAGCGTCGGCTGACCGCTCGAGGCCGGGAATCCATTGGCTCGCCACGACGCCGCCAATCCCGACCGCGACGCCGTTCAGGAAATCGCGTCGCGCAATCGAACGGTCCATCCCCAGCTCGCGATCGCGCGCGTGATCATGTTCGTCGTCGTGACCACTCATCGACGTGCCTCCTGGCGCCGATAGACGACGCGCCCGTCGAAGATCGTCACGTCGACCACCACGTCGGTGGCTGTCGCCGGCGGCTGCGCGAAGATATCGCGCGACAGCACCACGACGTCGGCCAGCATCCCGGGCACGAGCGTGCCTTTTCTTTGCTCGTCGAACGACGCATAGGCCGGCCACGCCGTGTAGCCGTCGATGGCCAGCGCGATTGGCAGCTTCTGATCGCGCATCCCGGGCGGCGTCAGCCTCGTGGTCACCACCCAGATGCCCTGGAGCGGATCGAGCGGCGCCACGGCCCAGTCGCTCCCGAACGTCACGCGGCCGCCGGCGTCGCGAATGCTCTTCCAGTTCCAGGCGCGCGACGCGCGCTCGGGTCCCAGGTTGTCGGGCCACGGCCCTGACGGCTTGAGCGAGTTCATGTCGCCGAGCACGACGTGCATCGGCTGCTGCGACGCGATCACACCGAGCGACCCGAACCGCGGTATATCGGCCGCGTCGATCGTCTCGACGTGCTCGATGCGATGGCGTCGTCCGCGCGGCGGCGCGGGATTCGCGGCGATGGCGCGCGCGAAGGCGTCCAGCGTCATCCGAATCGTGCGGTCGCCGATCGCGTGCACCTGAATCTGCCAGCCGCGCTTGTCCATCATCGCGATGATGCGATCGAGCTCGGCGGCGGAATAGTTGGGACTGCCGGAGGTCGTCACACCGGCGTACGGTGCGAGCATCCCCGCCGTGCGGCTTTCGATGACGCCATCCGCCATGATCTTCACGATGCCGGTCCGGAAGACCGGATCATCCCCGTACAGCGTGCGGACGGCGTCGAAACGATCGGCGTCGGCGTCGCTGAAGCCGGGCGAGATCGAGAGCGCGGCATACGTCCGGACCTCGAGGTCACCCGCCGCCTTGGCGTCCGCGTAGAGCTCGAGCTCGTCGGCGCTGCCGCTCGCGTTCTGGATGCTGGTGACACCGAGGCGGTTCGCCTCTCTCACGGCCGCGCGAAGCGCGCTCCGCCGGTCGTCGTCTGTCGGGCGCGGCACGACGCGATTGAGCAGCGACTGAGCCGATTCCTTCAGGACGCCCGTCGGCTCACCGGTCTTCGGATCCTTCGCGACGATGCCGTTCGCGGGATCGGGCGTGGCCTTCGTGATCCCGGCCAGCTGCAGCGCCTTCGAGTTGACCCACGTGGTGTGGCCGTCGTACGCGACCATGACGGCCGGACGGTCGGACACGACTTCGTCGAGCTGCTCCTTGGTCGGCAGCCCGCCGGGAAACGCCGAATAGAGCCAGCCGCGGCCGCGGACCCAGGGCTCGTCTGGCTTGGTCTGCGCGAACACGCGAATCTTGTCCTGCGCGTCCCGCAGCGACGCCACGCCGGCCAGGTCGAGGTCACGCAGCCCGAGCCCACCGCTCAGGAAATGCACGTGCGAGTCGTTGAAGCCCGGTACGACGGCACGGCCGCGCGCGTCAATCACGTCGGTCCGCGGACCCCGAAACCGCTCGAGGTCCTGCGCGCGTCCCACGCCGACGATGGTCTTGCCGCGGATTGCAATCGCTTCGTGCACGGCGCCGGCCGAGTACACCTTGCCGTCGAGGATCAGCAGATCGGCGGGCGCGGCGTCCGTCCCGCGCTGCGCGACGAGGCGGAGCGAGATCAACGTCGCGCCGGCCATCGCGATCGACAGGACCGCCGATCGCCGCCACTGCGTTCGCGTGCGTCGCATCGTTCTCATACACCACTCCAATCGGGCGGACACGCGGGTCGGCCCCTACGTCGCGGGATTCGACTCCATCTCCGCGGCGCCGCGCCGAGCGCGCTTGAACAGGTACCAGCCCACCGCCGTCGGGCCGGCCACGCCCACAACCATCTTCACCTCGAACAGCACGACGCTCGTGACATCCGCCGTCGGCAGAAACGACGCACAGAGGCCAATCACGGTCGTGGCCAAACCGACCACGCCAGCCAACCGTGCGCCGATGCCGGCACCGCCCGTCTTCGTGAGGGCGAGAAACAGATACACGAAGGGAATCAGCTGAATGACGACGGCCGCCTTCAGCAGCACCTGATAGGCCTCGGCGACATTCGACCCCACGAGTGAAAGCGACGTGAACAGCGCCGCGAGAAGCGCGCAGGTCGTCAGCGCCACGTGCGGCGAGTGCCAGCGCGGATGCAGACGCCCCAGCGCCACCGGCAATGCGCTCGTCAGACCGGCGACGAACGGGATCCGCGAGGATCCGGCAAACCACGCCGATGCCGCGCCGCCGGTCGCGAGCGCCATGACGATCGCCAGCGGCGCGACGATCCAGCCCACGTTGGCGGCCCGGGCGCCGACGCCGACGGCCTGCATGACACCCTGAATCACACCGAGCTGATTGACCGGCACCAGCATCAGCACGGCGCCGGTGACGAGCACATACGACAGAATCGAGACGAGGCCGGCGATCGCGATAGCCGGACCGAGGTCGCGCGCCGGGTCGCGAATCTCGTCCCCCATCGTCGAGGCGAGCTCGATGCCGACCAGCGCGTTGCACATCACGGCGAAGCTGGTGGCCATCTCCCAGCTCACACCGGTGGCGGCGGGCGCGTGTGCGCCGACGCCGCTCATCCACACGGCCGCGGCCGCCAGGAGCACGAGCGCCACGCTGAGGAACGCACTGAGGCCGCCAATGTTCTGAATCCATTTTCCCACCGACAGGCCACGGATGTTCGCCACCGCGATCAGCGCGAGCCAGCCGAACGCCACCAGCGCCACGAACAGCCTCCGGTTCACGAGTGCCGCCGCCCCGGCCTCCCCGCCGGCAAAGGCCAGGATCCCAGCCATGTAGACGAGGAGCACCGGCACATAGAACAGATTGTTGGTCCAGTAGCACCAGCCGGACAG
>JAYVYV010000097.1:0-13353 GCA_043783985.1 Acidobacteriota bacterium
CATCAGGCACTACAACAAAACCGCGACACCGGTCCGCTGGAGCTATCGAAACCCGGCGCATCGAATCGGTAGTACTTCAGTGAGTACAGTCCACTAGCCTGACTTGTGAGCGAACTCCGTGTCACCGTTGTCATTCCAGCCAAGGACGAAGAGGGGCTGATCGGCGAGATCGTCGATTCGGTACGCGCGCACGCCGACGAAATCCTGGTGATCGACGGGCACTCCCGCGACCGCACCGGGGCCATCGCCGTCGAACACGGCGCCCGCGTCGTGCAGGACAACGGCCAGGGCAAGGGCGACGCCCTGCGCGTCTCGATCGGCGCGGCGACCACCGATATTCTCGTCTTCATCGACGCCGACGGCTCGCACGATCCGCGCGACATCCCGGCGATGGTCGCGCCGATCAAGGCCGGCGTGGCCGACATGGTCATCGGATCGCGCGGCCGCGGCGGCAGCGACGAGCTGCACGGCACGCTCGAGCAGTTCATCCGCTACGTCGGCTCCCAGCTGATCATGCTGGCGATCAACTACCGCTGGGACGTGCGCCTGACCGACAGCCAGAACGGATTCCGCGCGATCCGCCGCGACGTCGCCGGACGCCTGGGCCTGACCTCGAACCTGACCACCATCGAGCAGGAAATGCTGATGAAGGCGCTCAAGCAGGGCTTTCGCGTCGCCGAGATCCCCAGCCACGAGTACGAGCGCCGCTGGGGCACGTCGAAGGTCGTGGTCTGGAAGCTGTGGTTCCCCTACGTCTGGTCGTTTCTCCGCAACCTGATCTGACGCGGCCCTCCGTCAGACGGATGGTCACGGGACGGCGTACAACGTGACGTCGGGAAATCGTCGCAGCGGCGTGAGCCGGGCGATCACGTCGGGATGCACGCGGTCCTGTGCCCTGACGATGACGTGGGTCACGTGATAGCGGGTCAGTATTTCAAATGACGCGTCGCCGTTGCCGGCGCCGGCGAAGAAGGCGTTGACATCGCCCAGACGCGCCTCGCCGCCGACTGCGGAGTAACGCACGTCCCACCCCAGCACGATCCTCCGCTCGGACAGTACCGTCATCAGAGACGGCGACAGCGGCCGGTCATGGAGAACCACGGTCGTTTCCGGATCGGAATGTGTCCGCAGGAAGTCGGCAATCTGAACCTCCGCGGCCTCCAACGTCACGCGAGGCGGCCGGTCGTCGTCCGCCCAGCGTCTCGTCAAATAGTGGACCGAGGACGGCAGCGAGATGGCAATCGCCACGCCGATCGCGACGGCGCCGATCCGCGGGCGCGAGCGTGCGAAGTCGACCAGCGCAGCGGCGGCGAAGATCCACATCAAATAGAGTCCGGTGACGTAGAACTGCAGCGAATCCACGTACGGGTCGGTCGCGATCACGAAGGGCACCATCACCCCTGCGGCCACGCCCCATCCAAGGAACCGCCATGCCGGCCCGTTCTCCACGCCGCCATGACGGATGGCGCGCCAGACCCCAGGCGCGCCCAGCCATCGCACACCAACGCCCACGGCGAGAAACAGCGTCGTCGCCATCATCACGAACAGCGGCGTCCGCAGCTGCGGCACCGGCGACAACCGGCCCGCCAGGTTGGTGAACGCCCCCACGAGGTCGAGCTTGATCAGCATCCGTTTCGGTAGGGCAAACGGCTCGATGACCAGCCGTGTCCGCCGATCGCCAGGATCCAACAACGCGGCTTCGACGAGAAACGGCACGGTCAGGACGAGCGTGAATACGAGCGTCGCCGCCAACCGCCAGCGGGATTGCCAATCGCGGCCGGAAAAGACCGCGGCGGCGCCGAGGGCCACCATCACGATGGCGTACGCGAACGGCTTGAACTCGAACAACACCGCGAGGAGGACCGCGCCGACGACGACCCACGCGCGCGACTTCGCCGCGTTCAGGCTGGTCACAATCGCGTACAACGCGGTGAGGAAGACCGGCATCGACGGCCCCCACGTGTTGAACTGCAGCAACTGCATCGTCGGCGACAGGAAGTTGGTCGGCCAGAGGACGTAGTCCCAGGCCGGCGGATTGTGATCGAGCGTCCAACCCCATAAATACGAGAAGTCGCTGCCGACCAGGATCAGGGTGACGGCGAGAACCGCGACGGCACGAGACGCGACCGTCCGCACGAGAAGAAATCCTGTGAGCGCGCTCAGCGACAGGAACGTCGGCCATGCATAACGGAAATAGATCGGCAGCAGCTGAACACCGGCGAAGCGATGGATCATCGCCGGAACCAGTTGCGGATAATAGGCGGCGTTCAGGTGATGGCCTGAATAGTACGAGGCCATCGGCGGAACCGTGTGGGACGCCTCCGACGCCTCGGCGGCGTAATAGCTCAAGTCGGCTGAGTCGTACTCGCCGTTGACGATCACGCCGGCCGCCGTCGACTCGAGCCGATGGGCAAAGACCAACATCCCGAGGCTGAGCGCCAACGCGACAAGCCCGGCGCATGCGACCGCGTCCCCAAGCGCCGTGCGGGTGGCGACATCGCGCTGGGCTCGCCAGGATAGCGCGCCGCCGCCGGCCAGGCCCGCCGCGACGTATGGAAAGACCGCGACGGCGTGCAGACGGCCGAGGCAGTCGATCAGAACGGGCGCCGCGGCAGTGCCCGCGCCGAGCGCCACGATCACACGCGTCAACCCGCCGCTGTTGCGAGTCAACGATCCGGTCATCGCGATGCCGGGGCCGAAGGTGAACAGGAACCACGCGATGACGAAGACCGCCGGGCCCGCGATCGACGGCAGCGTCTGTGCGAGAGCGGTCCAGGTGACCGCGCCGAGCAGCGCTCCGACGATCGCGCGCATCAGCGCCGACGATGAGACAGGCATGTTCACGGTGTGAGTCGTCGCCATCCAGAGGCTGACATTGTATGGTAGCCTACGCATCGGCGCGGCCGCGAAGAACCTCGACGATGACGATTGAGTTCGGCAATCTCGATGCGAATCGCAATTTCCTCGACGGCACAGGGCTGCTCCGCTCCGGCATCACGATTCTCGAGATTGGCTGCGGGCGCGGCACCCTTCTGCACCAGCTGAGGGCTGAAGGTTTTGATGTCGTCGGCGTGGAAACGAGCGCGCCGCGGATCGGGGAGAGCCGCCAGCTATACGGTCCGCTGCCGATCGAGCAGATCTCCGGCACCACCCTTCCGTTTCACGATGCGCAGTTCGACTTGGTGGTGGCCTTTGACGTCCTCGAGCACATCGCGGATACCAATCAGCACCTCGCGGAAGTCGTCCGGGTGCTCAAGCCCGGCGGGTCTTACCTGCTGCAGACCCCGAACAAGTGGACGAATTCAGTGTTCGAGACGATTCGGTGGCGCAGTGCGTCCAAGTGGCGGGTCGATCACTGTTCGTTGCACACGTATCGTCAGTTGAAGCGGCGGCTCTCGGGCTTCGGATTTGATGTGACATTTGCGGACATCAAGGTGGTCACCCCCTTCTTTCGTGAAAAGGTCAAACGCTACCTTGGCGTGTACGGCCTCGCCTTGCTCGCGGTGGTCAATCCCGATTCGCTGCCGTTACCCGCGCGCACGAATTTTTACGTCCGTGCGCGCAAACCGGCCACGCCCTCGATGCCCGGGCTCGGTGTGTAACCATCACCTCGACGTGGTCGTCGGCAGTTCCAGCGTCGCGCGGATGGCTGTGAAGAACGTTTCGCCCATCTTCTGATACCCCATCGCGGTCGGATGCAACCCGTCAGCGTCGATCAGGGGATCTGGCGTGCCGCCGAACGCCTGATAGAGATCGACAAGCGTCGCCCCCTCAGCGACCGCCAGCCGTCGAATCTCGTCGTTGGCGGGGACGATCAGCTCGGGGTGACCCGCTCTCAGGCCGCCGGGCCGTTCCGGCAGCAACGTTCCGATGAACACGACAATGCCGCGCCCTTTCGCCTCTCGAATCATCGTTCTCAATCCCTCGATCAGCGTCGCGATGGGGCGGCCGTTGATCAAGTCGTTGACGCCCTCAAGCAGCAGCAACACCTGCGGCGCGTCGGCGGTGAGCACACCCGGCAGACGCAACGTGCCGGCTGGCACGACCTGTTCGCCGCCGAAGCCGCGGTCGAACATGTAGATGTCCTGCGTCGTGTAGCGGTCCCGCAGCAACTGGTAGAGCACGCGCGCGTAGGCGGCGGGAAATTGGGGATCGCCGGTGTAGTCCGCCGGGCCGAACTTGCCCTCGGTGACGCTGTCGCCGAACGCGACGAACCGGGTCGCGCTGATTCGCGGCACCGGCGGCGTCACCGTGACCGTCAGGCCGCATGAATCGGATCGCCGCTGGGCGTCGTTGACCGTGCACGTGACACTGGTCACACCGGCCGAAAACGTCGAGCCGCTCGACGGCGAACAGACGATCGTGATCGGCGCCAGTCCCCCGACGACCGTCGGCGAGGCATACGTCACGATCGCCGGTGCTGGCGCCTCAACAGTTCGCGCTGGGGGACAGGTGATGTGTGGAGAATCGGTCACGGGGGTCGGGCCCGGCGGTGCGCTGCACGCACCCATCAGCCACGCGTACGACAGAACGGCGAGCCACCATTGCGAGCCGACCCTAATTGGCGTGCACACGAGTTCGTCTTGCCTTCTCACCCATCAAACGGCGGTTTCCGCGCGCAGTTGGCTCGCTGGCCTCGAGCGAGCCATAATAGCGTCAAACGGCGTTTTCGTCATACGGTCCGTCCGAGCTGCCGCCACCTTACGAATATGATCAGACGTCCCCGGATTTGACGGTCCACCCCGACAGCACCCGCCGCACCGCGATGGTGTGTGTGATCGGCGCCACCGCGTTGGGGGCGGCATTCCGCTTCTACGGGCTCGGCTGGGGGGCGCCGTACTTCCACTTCCACATCGACGAGCACATCGTCTTCACCTACGCCGACGCGTTCTCGCGCAGCTCGCGGGAAGCGGCGCAGTCGGCGAAGTTTTTCATGTACTCGCCGTTTCCGATGTACGTCCTCAACGTCATCGTGGCGATCTACGGCGCCGTCTCGCACCGGCTCGATCTCACGCTGCCGCGCGACGAAGCGACCTACATGCTGCTCGGCCGCGCGATTTCCGCGACGCTCGGCACCGCGACGATTCCGCTCGCTTACGCGATCGGCCGTCGTCTCTCCGGCCGCCGCGGCGGGATCATTGCCGCGTGGCTCCTGGCCGCAACGGTCATCCACCTCCGCGAATCGCACTTCTTCAGTCTCGACATCAGCGTGACGTTCTTCGCGACGCTCGGGCTCTACTACACGCTGCGGATCGTCGAGGGCGGCGACGCGGGCAGCGAGGCGGGCGCCGCGCTCGCGCTCGGGCTGGGTGTCGCCTCGAAGTACTCGGCCGCATTCCTGATGCCGATGATCGGGATCGCCGAGCTGCTGTCGCCGCGGGCGCCGCACCGCCTGATTCCGTTTCAGGTCCGCGGCTGGATCCGCGTCGTGATCCGCACGGCGATCACCGTCGCCACCGGCCTGGCGATCTTCCTGCTGCTGGACTGGCTGGTGATCCGCTACTTCGACAAGTTTCGCGACGACATCAAGGTCTGGGTGATCGATCCGCTGAGCGGCGCCACCAAGCCGGAGTGGATCGCGCAGTTCGCGGACGTCAACGCCATACCCTACTGGTTCACCAACCTTCTCTGGTGGGGTCTCGGGCCCGCGCTCGAGATTGCCGGGCTGATCGGCGTCGTCTGGCTGCTCGTCGTCCGCAAGGAACGCGTGGCGGTGCTCGCCGGCCTGTTTCCGATCGTCTACGGACTGTCCGCGGGCAAGACGGCGACGGTCGCGCCGTTCATCCGCTACACCGTGCCGCTGGCGCCGCCGCTGGCGATTGCCGCCGGCGCTTTCTGCGCGGATTTGATCGCCAGGCCGCGGTGGCGGACGGCGGGGCTGGCGATCACGGCGGTGGTCGCCGGCACGACGACGCTGTGGGCCGCTGCCTACATGAACGTGTTCCGTCAACCCGACAGCCGCCTCGTCGCCTCGCACTGGCTCGAGCAGAACGTTCCGGCAGGCGCGAAGATTCTGATCGAGCCGTCGCATAACGTACCGCCGACCGGCTCGTATCTGACCAACGTCAACTTCCACAGCAACTACGTGCTCTTCTACCCACAGACCGAGAAGCGGGACTACTATCACCTCTACGCGCTCGACACCTATCGCAGCCTGTACAACCGCGGCGTCGACGACGATTTTCGGCGCAATTACATCCAGTCGCGCCTTGCGCTCGCCGACTGGATCGTGATGGACGACACGTACCTCCAGCAGTATCAGCATCTGCCCGAGCCCGACCACGCGGTCGTCAAGCAGTACTACCGCGACCTCTTTGCCGGAAGGCTCGGTTTCAAGCTGGTCAAGACGTTCAAGGTCTATCCGTCGCTCTTCGGCCTCGACGTCAACGACGACGGCGCGGAGCTGACGTTCCGCTCCTTCGATCACCCGCGCGTCTTCGTATTCATGCGTCAATGAGCGTGCTCGTCACCGGGGCTACCGGCTTCATCGGCCGCCGGCTGGTGCGGCGCCTGCTCGCCGCGCACGGCGCCGACGCCATCGTCGGTCTGGTCAAACCGCCGGAGACGCCGCTCGAAGCCGAGACGCTCGAGTCGTACCGGGCGAGCGGCATCCGCCTGATCGAGGGCGACCTGACCCATCAGCCGGTGTCCGCCCTGCCGCCGCCGCCGCTCGGCACGGTTTTTCATCTCGGCGCCAACATCGACACCGCCGCCGGCGAGGCTGAGCTGGTCGTCAACCACGCGGGCACGCGCAACCTGCTCGACTGGCTCGCACCGGTTTCGCGCGGCGCGCGGATCGTGTATGCCAGCTCGGTGGCGGTCCACGATCGCGACGCGCCGCCGAGCGCGCCAATCGACGAACGCAGTCCCCTGGTGCCACGAACGCTGTACGGGAAGACCAAGCTGCAGGGCGAGACGATTCTGCGCGAGCGCGCCACACGCGACGGGTATACGTGGACGATCGCGCGGCTGCCGACGGTCTACGGCCCCGGGCAAAAAGCCGGCGGCCTGTTCGACACGATGATCGAGCTCGCGTCGGCCGGCGCGCTGCTCGGCCGCATCGACTGGCCCGGCCGCACCAGCATCATCTACGTTGACGATGTGGCGGACGTGATGATCGATCTGGCCGGGCGCCCGGAAGCCGCCGGCGAGATCGTCTGCCTCGCGAGCGACGAGGCGCACACCGTCGGCGAGATTGCGCGGATCGTCGGCCGCGTCGTCGGCCGCCCGGTGCGGCCGGTCCGGCTCCCGCGGATGCTGTGGAGCGTTGGGCAATCGGTGGTCTGGAACCGGGCGGTCGCCGCAGCGCTGCCGCGTTCGCTGCAGCTGTCCTTCTGGCGCCTCAGCCTGATCATCAGCGACGGGTTCTGGTTCGACACCGCCAAACTGCGACGCCTCTACTCGGCGCCGATCAGGAACCTCGAACAGGGCCTGGCCGAGACGCTGCGCAAGTAGACCTATCGGGCGCGCAGCGCCTGCAGCCCCGCGCGTTCGTCGGCCGATAACGCTTCCAGCAGGCCTTTCGTCCTCAACTCGAACCCGGCAGCGGTATGGAACACCCAACCCGCAGCGCCCGCGGTCCTCGCATCCGCATACGCCCGGCGGTAGGCGCCTGGCGCGATCGACGCCGACCCGTTCGCGCGACGCTCCTCGTTGAGATACACCGGCCGTTGCGCGCCGATGCGGTTCAGCACGGCGCGGACGGCGCCGATCCTGGCGGCCGTCGTCGCCGACCAGTCGTTGGTTCGCGGAAAATGCGGCGCCACGATGTCGACGCCGACGCTATCCCCATCCGCTCCAGCTTCGCCGCGCAGGTTGCGCTCGCCGTCCGCGTCGATCCCGCCGGCCGGCGACACGAGGTGGGACTCGGTGCTGGAAATCGTCACCAGGCGGCCGGCATCGATCGCCTTGACGCGATCGCGCAGCCTGCGAGCGGCGGTGTGGGTGATCGGACCGTCAGGATGATCGTGCTCGTTGTAGAGATCGAAGAGCACGTTCCTGAACGGACGTAAGGCGCCGGTCACCGCGTCCACCGCTTTCGCGCGGGCCGCTTCGGAACTGAAGATCACGAATGGCTGTTGCGGCAGCTGACCGGGCCTCAGCACCACGAGCTCGAGGATCAACCCGCGCTGCTGCAGCCGCTCGGCCAGCGCCAGCAGGCGCGCGCGCCCCGCCGCGCTCAGCGAGCCGTCGCGCTGATACACCGGTTCGTGCCAGTGCGCCCAGACTCGAACCGTGTTCACGCCCCAGTCTCTCAAGGCATCCAGATCGCGGTCGGTTGGCGGTGTGACGCCGAGCGCGTCGAACAGACTGATGCCGGTCAGAAATGCGGGATGGCCGTCGATGGCGATCGAGGTGCCCGACACGGTGAGCGCCGAGCGCGGCGGCTGGGCGTGGACGGCCGGGAGGCAGAGGACCAGCGCCAGCGCGCCGGCCGCGAACCGGACCGGACAGACCCGGCTCAGGGAAACAGACCGCGGAGGGCGTTGGTGCTGTTGGTGCCGCGGAAATGGCTGTCGCACAGAAACCATTTGAAATCTTCGTACACGGCGGTCAGCAAACAGGTGCCGGAGGCGGTTTCGGTCTTGCCGGTGGCTTTCTGAATCGAGACGAACGTGCAGGCCACGTCCGAGTTCGCGAACGACAGGTTGCCGTCGAAAAGGATGGCGGGCGTGCCGAGAACCGCTGACTGGATCTGAAAATTGGTCCGGTTGGCGCGGATGTCGCTCAGCTCCTCGGCCTTGCCGCGGCAGGTGTCGCTGAAGTTCCGCACGCACTGCTCGGGGCTGGTGGTGTAGGTCGCGAAGTCGTTCAGGAAGTCGATCGACAGCTTGCTGACCTCGGCGTACGAATCGTTGTAGCGCGCCTGCACGGTCGCCGTCGCCTTGTTCTGCCTGGCGACGCCGCTCTCGGTGTAATTCTCGGTGACCGTCAACGTCAGCGTGTAAAGACCCGGCGTCGGCTGCCCGTGCGGCGCGCGCCAGCGCACCTGCGCCCCCGTACCGGTGAACGCGCCGTTGACCGGTTTGGCCGACCACTCATACGTCAGTTGACCCACCGGCGTCACGTCGTCCGTGACGACCGCCGTAACGGTGACCTCCTGGTCGGCTTCGACGCGCGGGCTACCGAGCGTCACCGCGGTGATGACCGGCGCGTTGTTCGGCGTCGGCGGGGGCGGCGGAATGATCACCGGCGGCGGCGTGGTACCACCGCTGGGCGTCGTCGGGCCACCGCACGCCGGCGCGATGGCGAGGATGACGACCGCGCAGAGGAAGAAGGCGCGTTGCATCACCATTGATGATAACCCAGCGCCAGCGCGCTGGCGATTTCGAGGCGGAGCCGGATAGCGGCGAGAACGTCTCGGCGATCCTCGTGTTGCCTGCGGCCGTGGGATGAAGGCCGTCGCTGCTGAGCAGCACCGGATCCGGCGTGCCACCGAACGCCTGGTCGAGATCCACAAGAATCGCGCCTTTGGAGGCCGCCATCGCCCGGATCGCGTCGTTGGTCGGCACCACCAATTCGGGATAGGAGGCTTCCCGCCCGCGCGTTCCGGCAACAGCGTGCCGACAAACACCGCCAACGATCGGCCTTTTCCGTTTCGAACCATCTGCCCAAGGCCCGCCACGCTGACGTCCATTCCGGCGGTGCCGTAGGCATTCAGATCGTTGGCGCCTTCGAGCAGCAGCAAGGCGCCAGGCGCGTCGATATTCAGCACCGCGGGCAGGCTCGCCAGGCCGGTGTTGACGAGTTCTCCACCGACGCCCTCGTCGAGCACGTCCACCGTCTGCGACGTGTATCGGGTTCGGAGCCTCGCCTGCTACACCGCCGGATAGGATCCGACCGGCGCAGGGTCGAGCAGCGACGGCAGCAAGGTGTGCGGGAACCCTTCGGTGATGCTGTCCCCGAACGCCACGGAGCGTGTGACCGACAGCTTCGGCGGCGCGATCACTGTCATGCTGAAGCTGCAGGAGGCGTTCTGCTGCTTCACGTCGACGGCACTGGACGTGACCAGTGTCCCTCCGATGGCATAGATGGCGCCGCTCGGCGGCGAACAAACCGTGGTGACCGGCGCCGCGTAGGTCACGGTGATCGGGAGCCCGCTCGGCGATGCAACGGTGGCGGCGGCCGGACACGTCGACGCGAGCGCCGCCGGCGGAGGCGACGCGCGCCGGGATTGCTGCCACACTGGATACTGATCACGCCGAACCAGGGGGACGATTTTGGAGCCGGACGGCAGGTAGCGGGGCAAATAGCGAATGACATCGTATGGTAGCATAGACAAAAAATGACGGTTAAACGGCTGTCGTTGCCGTCCCTTAGCGCGATTCTATGCGGTAGCTTCACGCTCTACCTTTCCCTCGGCACACTCGGCGTGACGACCGCCGACGCCGGCGCGTCGCGCGTGGGAATCCTCCCCTCGCCCTGGTGGCTGCTCGCGACCGTTGCGACCGTTGCTCTCGCGGTCGTTGCGGTCGGGAGCCGCCGCGCCATGCTGTTGTGGCCGTCGGTGATCGTCGGGCTCGCCTGGCTGCCAGTACCGATTCCGCTGGTGACGCTCATGTGGATCGGTCCGCTGCGTTGGTGGGTGTGGACCGCGATCGCCGTCGCCGGCGTGGCTCCGGCCGCCTGGCGCGCCGCGCGCTCGCGATCGCCTGGCGCGCTTGCCGATCCGCGGCGCGCTCCATTTGTTGCGGCCGTCCTCGCGTCCGCCGTCTATCTTGTGGCGGCGCGGCAAGTCGCTCCGCAGCTACCGGGCGGCGACGAGCCGCACTATCTGGTGATCGCGCAGAGCCTGTTGAAGGACGGCGATCTCAAGATCGAAAACAACCACGCGCGCGGCGACTATTACGAGTACTTCTCGAGTCCGCTGAAACCGCACTATCTCGCGCGCGGCGCCAACGGCGCGATCTATTCAGTTCACGCGCCCGGCCTTCCCGCGATCATCGCGCCGGTATTCGCGGTGTTCGGCTACGCCGGCGTGCTCGCCTTCCTCGCCCTCGTCAGCGGCTGCGGAACCGCCCTCGCCTGGCGCGCCGCGTGGCTCGTGACGGGCGACGTCGCGGCGAGCTGGTTCGGATGGGCCTCGGTCGCGCTGAGCGTACCGTTCCTGTTTCAGGCATTCACGGTGTACCCCGACGGGCTGGGCGCTACGCTGGTCATGGCGGGCCTGTTGACCGGGCTGCGCGGCGAACGCGCATCGCCGCGCGCGCTGATCGCGACCGGCATCGCACTCGCCGTGTTGCCGTGGATGCACACGCGTTTCGCGGTCACCGCCGGCGCGCTCGGTCTGGTCATCGTCGCGCGCCAGCTCACCGCGCCAGACAGGGTCCGGCGCATCGTCGTCTTCGCCGTGCCGCCGATGATTGGCGCGATGGCGTGGTTCGCGTTCTTTTACGCGATCTACGGATCCGCGAATCCCGCCGTCGTCTACAACGGCTACACGCAGAGCGCGATCGGGAACATCCCGCGCAGCCTTGCCGGACTCCTGTTCGATCAGCAGTTCGGCGTGCTGCAGAAGGCGCCGGTCTATCTCTGTGCGCTGGCCGGCCTCGTGCCGCTTGCGCGGCGCCACCGGCGTGTCGCGATCGAGCTCGGGCTCATCGTCGTTCCCTATGTGTTGGCGGCCGCGCTGTTCTTCATGTGGTGGGGCGGATCCGCGTCGCCGGCGCGGTTCCTGGCGTCGATCCTTCTGCCCATGGCGATTCCGGCAGCGGCGTGGTTCGGCGCCAGCCGACGATCGGCGAGGATTGTCGGGCTCGGCGGATTGCTGCTGAGCGTCCTGATCAGCGCGGCAAGCGTCGCTGTCGATCGCGGCGCCCTGGTCTACGACGTGCGCAACGGCGCGGCAAAGGCGCTCGCCTGGGCCTCCCCGCTCGTGGATCTGAGCACCGGTTTCCCGAGCCTGTTCCAAACCAAGCCGGCCGGTGCGCTCGCGAGAAGCGGGATCTGGCTGATCGCGATTGTCATCACCGCGAGTCTGGCCGTCTGGCTCGACCGGCAGCGCGCCGCGCCCGACAATGCGGCCGTCGCGATCGGCCTGACCGCGGCCGTGACCGGGATGGCGGCGCTGTCGATGGTGTGGGCGATGAATGCGGCACAGCCGCTGACCGCGGCCCGGGCCGGAACGCGTGTGCTGCGAGCGATCGACGGTGACGCACGGCAGGTGGCGGTTCGCTACGAACCGTTCTGGCGCGTGCCGGTGGCGGACGTGGCGCCGCTGCTCCCTCTCCTGACACCGCTCGCCGCGCGACCCCGTCCGAATGACCCGATGGCGCTCGTCGCCGATCCGCCGGCCGCCCAGTACACCATCGAGGCGACGATCGACGGCGATGCGGGACATCTCACCGCGGGCATCGATCGGCTGCCGCCGCTGTGGAGCTGGGATCTCGCCGGCACGCGCGGACGCTGGCGTCAAACGGTGACCCTCGCCAACGATGCGCGAGCGCTGCACGTCGAGGTCGAACCGGCGACGCGCGGCGCGATCCACGACATCACCATCCGCGCGCAGCGACGGCTGGCCGCGCACGAGCGCGTCTCCGAGCAGCCCGCGTGGAGCGCTGCGCGCTACGGCCGCGCCACCGTGTTCCTGCTCGACGGCGACGCCTACGTCGAATCGGGCGGCTCGTGGATCAAGGGCGCCACATCGGCCGCGTTCGCTATCGTGCGCGACCCCGACGCGCCCATTCAGCTGTTCGTCCGCAACGCGGCGGTCGACAACACGGTCGTCCTCGAGAGCGACGGGTGGCGTCGGGAATTTGCGCTGCGGCCGCGTGAGGAGCGCCTGTTCGACGTGCCGATCGCCGCGGGCCGTCCCGGCGTCGTGCTGCGGGTCCGCAGCGCCGCCGGCGCCCGTCCAGCCGACACCGAGCCTGGCAATGACGACAGGCGAGTGCTTGGGTGCTGGATCGAAACGCGCTGACACCTGCGCGACGATCGGCCTCCCCTACCCGCCCACCTGTCCTACCCGCCCTGCCAGACTGTGTGACCCTTTGCTCCGTCAGCCGTTCAGCTGGGCGTGATCGGTGGCAAGGGCCTGCCGGATCTCGAGGATCACGTAGGTCGGCTTGTTCTGCGACTCGTGGTAGGTGCGGACCTGGAGCTCCGCCAGCAACCCGAGCGTTACGAGCTGTACGCCGGTGAAGACGAGCAGGATCCCGATCAGCAACAGCGGCCGGTTGCCGATCGACTGATCCGGCATGACCGCCAGGATTCCCATCAGACGCACGCCCGACAGCCATCCGATCATCAGCAGTCCCAGCAGACCCATTCCTCCGCCCAGCAGCCCGAAGATCTGGAGCGGACGCGTCGAGTAGCTGAGGAGGAACTTCACCGTCACCAGATCCAGAATCACGC
>JAYVYV010000098.1:0-13341 GCA_043783985.1 Acidobacteriota bacterium
CAGGAGTAATCCGCTCCGCGCTGCCGTCCGGCCCGTATAATCCACCGCAAGCGTTTGGCGCTCACCCACGGTACTTCCCTCGGTCCGTATGAAATCCTCGCCGCCCTCGGCGCCGGCGGCATGGGCGAGGTCTATCGCGCCCGTGATACCAAGCTGAATCGCGACGTGGCGCTGAAGATTCTGCCGGACGCGTTCGCCAGCGACCCCGATCGCCTCGCACGGTTCACACGCGAAGCGCAGACGCTGGCGTCACTCAATCATCCCAACATCGCCGCGATCTACGGCATCGAAGAATCACAGGACGTCCGCGCTCTTGTCATGGAACTGGTCGAGGGCGAGGATCTGTCCCAAAAACTCGAAGGGCTGAGGGCACAGGGCTCAGGGCTCCCGATCGACGAGGCGCTGCCGATCGCGAGGCAGATCGCCGAAGCGCTCGAAGCGGCGCACGAGCAGGGCATCATCCATCGCGATCTGAAGCCGGCGAACGTGAAGGTGCGCGGCGACGGTACTGTGAAGGTGTTGGACTTCGGCCTCGCGAAAGCGATCGAAGGGCCGGGTGGGTCAAGTGGGGCGGGTAGGGCAGGTGGGGTGTCGATGTCGCCGACGCTCTCGATGCACGCGACGCAGGCCGGCATCATCCTTGGCACGGCCGCGTACATGAGTCCTGAACAGGCCGCCGGAAAGCCCGTCGACAAACGCAGCGACCTCTGGGCCTTTGGCGTCGTGCTGATGGAGATGCTGACGGGGCGTCCCGTGTTCACGGGCGAGACGGTGTCGCATGTCCTCGCGGCGGTGTTGCGAGCCGAGCCGGACTGGACGACGTTGCCGGCGGAGACCCCTGCGCCGATACGCAAGTTGCTCCGACGGTGTCTAGAGAAAGATCGCAAGCGGCGGCTCGCGGATGCTGCGGACGCGCGGCTCGAGATCGACGACGCGCTCACACCGATCGGCGAAGCGAGCACGGTGCGCGTGCCGATGCCAGAGGCGGCATGGCGGCGCGCGCTGCCGTGGGCCGTGGCTGCCGTCGCATGCATCGCCGCCGTCACGACGCTCTTCTTGTGGGCGCCGTGGCGGAGAGCGTCACCGCCGGCGCCGCTACGCCTGGAAGCGACGCTCGGCGCCGACGCCTCGCTGGTCATCACCACGGTTGGTGGCGCAGGCGTGCCGGACGGCAACGCGACCGACGTGTCGCCCGACGGTTCCCAGCTCGCCTTCCTCGCGCAGCCGCACAGCGGCGGCGCACCCCGCCTCTACGTCCGGCGCCTCGATCAGTTGACCGCCACGCCGCTGGCGGGCACCGAAAACGCCGTGGGTCCGTTCTTTTCGCCCGATGGCCAGTGGCTCGCCTTTTTTGGTGGCGGCACGCTCAAGAAGATCGCCGTTACCGGCGGCGCGCCGGTGACGCTCGCCGACGCGCCGAGCGCACGCGGCGGGAGCTGGACCGAGGACGGGACGATCATCTTTACGCCGAACAGCGGGAACGGAGGCCTGTGGCGCGTGCCGGCGGCGGGGGGGACAGCCGAGCGGCTGACGACCCCGGCCCCAGGGGAAGCGACGCACCGGTGGCCGCAGGTACTGCCGAGCGGCCGGGCCGTCCTCTACACGGTGAGCGCGGTGATCGGGAACTCCACCAACGCCTGGCTCGCCGTGCAGCCGCTGCCCACCGGCACGCAGCACATCGTCCAACGCGGCGGGTTTTACGGCCGTTATCTCCCCAGCGGGCTTGGCTCGCCGAAGCGCGCCGAGCGCGAACGTGGCCATCTAACCTGGGTCCACGACGGGACGGTCTTTGCGGCGCCGTTCGATCTCGCCACGCTCGCCGTCACCGGCCCGGCCGTGTCGGTGGTGCCCGGTGTGGTGAGCGGTACCGCCAGCGGCAACGCGCAGGTGGCGGTGTCGCACACCGGCACGCTCGTGTACCTTCCGGGCGGCGAGAACGAGAGCAGG
Source organism: Acidobacteriota bacterium (assembly GCA_043783985.1). GTDB lineage: Bacteria > Acidobacteriota > Vicinamibacteria > Vicinamibacterales > CAVVIG01 > CAVQFC01. The sequence continues at coordinate 1,948 of JAYVYV010000098.1, forward strand.
GAGCCGGCCCCGCTCGCTTGGCTGACCCGCGACGGCAAGACGACGCCACTCAGGGCCACGCCGGCCCATTGGGGCGGCGTGCAGATCGCGCCGGACGGCCGCCGGCTGGCCTTCTTGCTCGCGGACGCGGCGAACACGGACGTATGGACGTACGATGCGGCGCGCGACGCGTTGACGCGCTTGACGTTCAATGGCGTGAATCGGACTCCGGTCTGGACGCCGGATGGGCAGCGGCTGGTCTACGCCTCTTCGCGTGGTGGCACCGCGCCGAACCTCTATTGGCAGCGGGGAGATGGCGGCGGGGAGCCAACGCGGTTGACGACGAACTCGAACCCACAGATTGCGGGGTCGTGGCACCCGAGCGGCCGTTTCCTGGCGTTTCAGGAAACCCGACCGCAGACGGGCGTCGATCTACTGATCCTCCCGGTGAAGGATGACGAGGCGAGCGGCTGGAAGCCCGGGACGCCGACCGAGTTCCTGAGTGGGCCATTCAATGAGCAGCAGCCGCGCTTCTCCCCGGACGGGCGGTGGCTGGCCTACGAATCGAATGAGTCAGGCGCCTTCGAGATCTACGTCAGGCCGTTTCTGGGACCAGGCGGCAAGTGGCTGATTTCCACGGGCGGCGGCACCAACGCCGTCTGGTCGCGCGCACGGCATGAGCTGCTCTACGGGGCGCCCGACGGACGGATCATGCTGGTGCCGTACACGGCCGCCGGCGACGCGTTTCAGGCGGAGAAGCCGCGCGTCTGGAGCGAGACGCCGGTCCAGCGCCGGCCGGGCACCGGGGCCAGCTTCGATCTGCACCCGGATGGCGAGCGCGTGGCGATGGCGCCGGTCACCGCGGCGACGGCCGGCCCGACGCACGTGACGCTGATCTTCAACTTCTTCGACGAGCTGCGGCGGATCGCGCCGACGGGACGGCGATGAAATCGCAGATTTCAGAATTCAGATTTCAGATTGAATCTCAGATTGGGGTGACTATGTGTTGAGCGTGGGCACGAAACTCGGCCCGTATGAGATCGTCGCGCCGCTGGGCGCGGGCGGCATGGGCGAAGTCTATCGCGCCCGCGATGCCAAGTTGAATCGCGACGTCGCGCTGAAGGTCATTCCCGACACCTTTGCCCTCGATTCCGATCGCGTCTCACGCTTCACGCGCGAGGCGCAGGTGCTGGCGTCGCTCAACCACCCACACATTGCGGCGATTTATGGGTTCGAGGACAGCGGTGAGACCCACGCGCTCGTGCTCGAACTGGTCGAAGGCGAGACGCTCGCCGATCGCGTCGCGCGCGGACCGATTCCGCTGGACGAGGCGCTCCCGATCGCTCGGCAGATCTGCGAGGCGGTCGAAGCGGCCCACGAGGCGGGCATCATCCATCGCGATCTCAAGCCGGCGAATATCAAGATCACGCCTGAGGGTGTGGTGAAGGTCCTCGATTTCGGGCTCGCGAAGCTCACGGATCCGGCGCACGCGCCGGCCTCCGATCGCTCGTTGTCGCCAACCATCACGACGCCGGCGATGACGCAGGCCGGCATGATTCTCGGCACGGCGGCGTACATGTCGCCGGAACAGGCGAAGGGCCGGCCCGCAGACAAGCGCAGCGACATCTGGGCCTTCGGCTGCGTGCTGTTCGAGATGTTGACGGGGACGCGGCCGTTCGACGGCGACGATGTATCGGACACGATCGCGGGGATCCTGAGAGACGAGCCGGATTGGAGCCTGCTGCCGTCGGGCACGCCGAGCGCTGTCCGGAAACTACTTCGCCGATGCCTTGCAAAGAATCGAAGCGATCGACTGGCGGATGCCGGCGATGCACGACTGGAGATCAATGAGGCGCTCGCGACTCCGGAGATTACCCTCCTTGAAACATCCCAGGCGCGGCGTCGCCCGGCTCGCGAGCGACTGGCCTGGGCGTTGGCGACGCTGTTCCTTGCGGTCACCGTCTTCGTCTCGTTCGTGCGTTTCCGAGGGCAGATCGTTCCTGCTGCGGCCGCGGTTCGCTTTCAAATCCCGCCGCCCCCTGGGACCACATTGGATGGCACGCCAGTCGTCTCTCCCAACGGCCGCCGGATTGCGTTTCCGGCAATGGGGCAGGACGGCCGCACGCAGATCTGGGTTCGTTCATTGGACTCGCTCGACGCGCGCGAGCTGGCAGGCACCGAGGGTGTAAGAAATCCGGTCTTCTGGTCCGCCGACAGCCGGTTCATTGGATTCGCGGCGCTGGCTACCTTGAAACGGGTGGATGCCTCAGGAGGCTCGTCGCAGCGCATCGTCGATTTGCCTGGCCCCAGCGGATGGAAAGGAGGCGCGTGGAGCGCCGAGGACGTGATCGTCTTCGGCATCACCGGAAGCGGCCTGTCTCGGGTCGCAGCGACAGGCGGGGCTGTGACGCCAGTGACCACGTTCGAATCGTCGCGTCCGGACTCTGGGCATAGCTCACCCGTGTTCCTGCCTGATGGACACCATCTCGTGTATCTCCGGCCGGACGAGAACGGTGTCTACGTCGCGTCCGTCGACATGCTGCCGCAGCAGCAGGGAAAGGAGCGGCTGGCGACCGCGCAGTCGGGGGTGGCGTATGTGCCTTCCGAGGACACGGCACACGGATACCTGGTTTTCGAACGGGACACGACGCTGGTGGCGCAGCCCTTTGACGCGGAGCGGTTGCAACTGGCCGGCGAAGCCGTGCCAATCGCGGAGAACGTCGGCGCCGCGTTCTCTGTGTCTGCGACCGGTGTGCTGGCGCTTCGAAATACGGGCGATTTCGCAACGACTGAATTGGTGTGGTTCGACCGTCATGGCACTGCGATTGGGCGCGCCGCGGAACGCGGCGCGTGGAGCTCGGTCAAGCTGGCGTCAGATCGGCGCACACTCGTCACCACCAGAGGAGCGCAGATCTGGATCGGCGATCTGCAGCGCGGGGTCTTCACACGGCTGAATCCAGGCGCCATGAATGAGTCGTCGCCAGCGGTGTCGCCAGACGGACGGGTGGCATTCTCGCTCGGTTCCGACATCTTCGTCGCCTCCGCGAACGGTGCCGCGGCGCCAGAACTGCTCGTCACATCGCCGATTCAGAAGCATCCCAATGACTGGTCCCGCGACGGCCGCTTCCTGATCTATGACGAACATCACCTGAAGCAGCGGCAGGACCTGTGGATTGTGCCGATGTCCGGCAACCGCACGCCGGTTCCCTTCCTCGTGACGCTGGCGGACGAGACCTTTGGACAGTTTTCGCCGGACGGCCGGCGCATCGCGTACAGCTCGGACGAGTCAGGTCGGCGCGAGGTGTACGTCCGTGATTTCGCGCCAGAGCGCGTGCCGGCGGCGGGCATCGGCAAGTGGCAGATCTCCACGGCGGGTGGCGATAAACCTCATTGGAGTTCTGACGGCAACGAGCTGTACTACATTGCGGCCGACAGGAAGCTGATGGCAGTACCCGTCAAGAGTGGTCCGCTCTTCGAGCCTGGCGTGCCAGTGCCGCTCTTTGAAACGAATGCGGTGTCATTCTTTCCGTATGACGTCAGCGCGGACGGACGCTTTCTGATCAACTCGGCATCATCGGCAAACGCCTCGCCGATGACGGTGCTGATGAACTGGCGGGCACTTCTGAAACCGTGACCATAACTACCGGCATACGCCTCGGCCCGTACGAATCCTGTCCGCCCTCGGCGCCGGCCCCTCGACTTCGCGTGAGGTGACCTGTTGAGCCTGGCGACCGGAACAAGGCTCGGCCCCTACGAGATCCTGGCTCCGCTCGGGGCAGGCGGCATGGGCGAGGTGTATCGTGCCCGCGATACGAAGCTGAATCGGGACGTCGCGCTGAAGATCCTGCCGCAAGCCTTCGCGAGCGACCCCGATCGCCTGGCGCGCTTCACACGGGAAGCGCAGACTCTGGCGTCGCTCAATCATCCCAACATCGCCGCGATCTACGGCATCGAAGAATCGCAGGGCGTCCGCGCCCTGGTCATGGAACTGGTCGAGCCGGCACCGGCGTCGCCGAGCGGCTGACGACGAGCACTACTCCCTAGGTTCCCACCGGGATTACGCCGGGCGGGATCGCAGTTGTGTTCTTCGAATCGACGCCGACGACGGGTCGTGATTTGCTGCAGCTCGCGCTCGACGGAACCCGCCGGGTGACGGCGCTGCTGCAGACGAAGTTCGACGAGCTAAACGGCATCGTCTCGCCAGACGGCCGGTGGCTGGCGTACGAGTCCAACAGTTCGGGATCGTTCGAAACGCAAGCACCTCCTTCGCCGGCAGTTCGAGCTGCTTCGATTGGAGCTGCCGCATGCCGTCTGGTCGGACCCGGTGACCGACGCGTTCGGCACGATCAAGGCACGGCTCGAGAGACTGGGTATACGCATCGAGGCTCTCGATGCGGCGGTGGCGGCGCATGCGGTCGCACACCACGCGGTCCTCGTGACCGCCAACGTCAGACACATGCTCCGGATTCCCAATCTCCAGATCGAGGACTGGTCCGAAGACCCGGAGTGAAGCGAGCCGATGCGCGGTGTCGCGAGCGCTCGCAGTAGAGCGTCCCGCCGGGTTCCTGCCGCTCGAGGCGGTGACGTGACCACTGCGCAGCGATAAGTTCGAGTTGTGAGCCAAATGGCCGCCGCGCACGGTGGCCCGGGCTCAGAGCGCGCGAAGGAACGCGAGCAGATCGGCTCGCTCTCCGACCGTCAACCCGAGGTTAAAGCGCGTCTCGTAGAACCGGATCGCGTCCTCCAGCGTCGCGGCCGAACCGTTGTGGAAGTACGGCGCCCTCGCCGCCAGGGCACGCAGGACCGGGCCCTTGAACTTGCCGATGTCCGTCCATTTGCCCGTGATCATGGCCCGCCCGGGATCCGTCGTCTCGACGGTGTCCTGGGTCGTTACGTGTCGCAGCGTGTAGACCGGAAGGTAGCGCGCGATCGCCGGATCGGTCAGGCCGATGTTGAGCGGCGCTTTCACGGAATGGTTGCCCGCGTTCGGCGTATCGTGGCATGTCGTGCACGTGCCGCTGAAGGTGGCGGGAAGCGTGACCCCGTTGGGGAACGTCTGGCCGTTCAGGCCGGCGACGCCCGTCAGCGTCATCGGCCTGGTATTGAAAATCGCCTGCCCACGGCCGATCGCGCTCCGGCTCGCCGCGTACGGCTCGTTCGCCGAGCTCTTGAGGCGCTGCCAGCTGTCGAAGATCGTGAACGCCTTCGGATTGAACGCCGCGCCAGTTGGATTCAAACCAACGGGATCGTTGATGCCGAGGAAGAACGGCTGTGTCGCCAACGGCTCGGGCCCGCCCTCGGCCCCCTGCGACCGAAGACTGCCGGCGTTCCTGTCACGGGCCTGCGCCGTGACCAATCCCATTTCGAAGGCCACGATTTGCTGCGCCTCTCCTGGCGTCAGGTCGAGGACACCCTCGGCATGGCCGCGCGTCGCGGCGTTGGCCTGGTGCAGCAAATCCTGTTCGATCGTCCTGGCGGATGACGATTCACGGCCATCCCACATCACCGCGCTCAGGAAGCGGACGTTCGACGAAGGGAGCGGCCGGCGATACAGCGAGGCGTCGCTGGTCGACGGAGAACAGTGGTTGGGATCGGCTACACCGTCGATGACGAACTCGGCGCCTGGCGGCACGTCGAGCCCGACCCGAATGAGGCCGCGATTCAGAAGCAGGCTGTATGCCTCTTCCTTCTCCTCGAGCGATCGCGGGCGGACCCCCTCGCAATTCGAGCCGTCGTTGTTCGAGAAGATGGGATCGGTGCCCTCGGTGGCCGCGAACCGGCTCCGCACGTTCGCGGGCGTGATGCTCCAGGCGTTGGCGGGCTGATGGCAGGACACGCAGCTGCGGCCGTTGGTCCCAAGATCCTGGAAGAACGGATTGTTCAGATCGATCGCGCCGTTGATGTTGAACGTCCGCAACTGGCCCGCGTCGTTGTCGAAGGCCATCAGGTTCGGTATACGCTCGTCCGCGGTGGCGCGGGGGCCGTTCAGCGTGAGAAGGCCGGCGACCCCGCCCGCACACGCCAGGATCGCCACGCCGATGGATGCTCCCTGGTGCGCCGCGAGTCTGGCGGACTTGCGCCGACCGGGCACGAGCATCGGCACCCGGCGCCGGTACTCCTGGTATGCGGGGCCGTGCTCGGCGATGAGATCCTGTTCCTCGAACTGAATCGCGATCACGATGTAGCCCGTGGTCGCCAGCGCGAACAGCAGGTGCGCGAGGGTCATGTCCGGCGCCATCCAGAACGCGAGGAGAAACCCGAAGTAGAGCGGATGGCGCACGAATCGATAAGGGAGCGGCGTCCTGAACGACACCTTCGTGTACGGCTTGCCGACGAGCGGCAGCCACACCTGGCGCAGACCGAACAGATCGAAGTGGTTGATGAGGAAGGTCACGATCAGGACCGTGCTCCATCCGGCCGCGAAGAGCCCTCTCAGCACGAGACGCGCCGCGGGGGACTGCACGGACCAGACGCCGACCCCGATCGGGCGCCATTGCCAGAACAGGAACAGCAGCGCCAGGCTGGCACACAGCACATAGGTGGAGCGTTCGATCGTCCACGGCACGATCTGCGTCCACCACTCCTTGAACCACCGCCTGGCCATCACGCTGTGCTGGACCGCGAAGAGGGTCAGCAGCCCGACGTCGATGGCCAGCGCGATGCCGATGGGCTCGCGGGGACGTCCGTCGAGTTGGGTCGGGACGCCGAATCCGCCGACGAATGCAATCGCGTAGAGAAACGTCGCGAGGAACACGAGGTACGACAGGACACCGTAGGCGAAGAAGATGGAGCGTTTCATCACGGCACTACCCTCCTTGAGCAATGCCGAGAGCATGCGCCCCCGTCACGGACGCCCGCCATGGGCATTCTGTCCCGATCTGGCTAGAATCGCCCCATGACCGCCGGGACAATTGGCCCATCGCATCGATGACCACCTCGCACAGACGACGGCAGCGCGTCCAGTACGTGACGACATCCGATGGCGTCCGTTTGGCGTGGGCCGAAGCGGGGAGCGGCCCGGTCGTCGTCAAGGCCGCGAACTGGCTGACGCATCTCGAGTACGAATGGGAGAGCCCGGTCTGGCGGCACTGGCTCCAGTTCTTCCCGGAGCACTGCCGGTTCGTGCGCTACGACGAACGGGGCTGCGGCATGAGCGAGTGGAAGTCCGGCACCCTGTCGCTCGATCGGTGGGTGGCGGATCTGGAAACGGTGATCGACGCCGCATGCCCGCACGAGCCGGTGACGCTGCTCGGCATCTCGCAGGGCTCCGCGACCTGCGTGATGTACGCGATCCGGCATCCCGAGCGCGTCGCGCGCATGATTCTGTACGGCGGCTACGCCCGGGGCTCCGGGCGTCGCGGTGAGCGCTCGGAGCGCGAGTACAAGGCGATGGTGGAGTTGACCCGTCTCGGCTGGGGGAAGGACAACCCGAACTTCCGCCAGGTCTTCACCTCGCGCTTCATTCCGGGAGGCAGCCACGAACAGATCGAGTGGTTCAACGACCTCTGCCGGAAGACGACCTCCGGCGACGTCGCGGCCGATCTGTTCGAGGCGCGCGCGGTGGTCGACATCTCCGATCGGCTGCGCGAGGTCACGACCCCGACGCTCGTGCTGCACGCCGCCAACGACGAGGTCACCCCGATCGAGGAGGGACGGTTTCTCGCGGGCGGCATCGCGGGCGCAGAGTTCGTCGAGCTCGACTCGCGGAACCACGTCCTGCTCGAACAGGAGCCGGCGTGGAACCGTTTTACGCAGGCGGTGCTGGAGTTCCTGCGGCTCGGCCGATCCGCCGCCGACGACGCGATCTTCGCCGGGCTGTCGTCCCGGGAGCGCCAGGTGCTGGCGCTGATCGCCGAAGGCCTGAGCAACAACGAAATCGCGGAGCGTCTCGTCATCAGCGAGAAGACGGTCCGGAACCACACATCCAACGTGTTCGACAAGCTCGGCGTGTGGACGCGTGCGCAGGCCATGGTCTTCGCCCGCGACCACGGCTTCGCCGGTTGACGCGACGCGACACACGCCATCATCACGAGGAGAGTACTGTGAGCGAGCCGGACGAAGATTTCGCCGCGATGTTCGAGGCGTCGACCAAGGCGACGCGCTTCGAGAGGGGGCAGACCCTGGAGGGCACGATTGTCGCGATCGGGCGGGAGGTCGCCTTCGTGGACGTCGGCGGCAAGGGAGAAGCCTCGATTGAAATTACCGAACTGAAGGACGCCGACGGCGAGCTCGAGGTCGCGGTCGGCGATCGCATTCAGGCGACGGTGGTGTCAACCGTGGGAGGGCTGACGCTCTCACGGAAGCTGCTGCGGGGAGCCGCGACCGAGCGGCAGCTCGAAGACGCGTTCCGCTCCGGTCTTCCCGTCGAAGGGAAAGTCGAACGGGCGGTGAAAGGCGGCTACGAGGTGCGCATCGCCCGGCAGCGCGGGTTCTGCCCGTTCTCGCAGATCGACATCCTCCGGACCGAGCCGTCGTTGCACGAAGGACGGGTGTACGAATTCCGGATCATCGAATACAAGGAAGGCGGCAAGAACCTGGTCGTGTCGCGGCGTGCGCTTCTCGAGGACGCGCAGCGGGCCGACGCCGCCGCGACCCGCCGATCGATCGTCGTCGGCGCGGTGATGGCCGGGCGCGTCACCGCCGTGCGGGAGTTCGGCGCCTTCGTCGACCTGGGCGGCGGCGTGCAGGGGCTGCTGCACGTATCGGAGATGGGATGGTCCCGCGTGGCGGACACCGCTGATGTCCTGAAAGCGGGGGAGGAAATTACCGTCAAGGTCCTGCGCGTCGACGAGGAGAAGCAGAAGATCTCTCTCGGACTGAAGCAGCTCACCGCGGATCCGTGGTCGAGCGTTCCCACGGCGTATGAGATCGGCCAGGTGCGCACGGGGCGCGTGACCCGCGTCGCGGAGTTCGGGGCGTTCGTCGAGCTCGAGCCGGGGGTTGAAGGGCTGGCGCACGCCTCCACATTCGCTCCGACCGGGCGAGCCGACGGATGGTCCGCGTCGGTCGCGCCGGGGACGACCGGGACGTTCGAGATCCTGAGCATGGACCTCGAGAAAAAGCGGATCGGTGTCGCGCTGATTTCGCAGGCTGCGCCACACGACGGCACGGCGATACGGCCGCCATCCGGGATCGTGCCTGGCGCGCGCCTGACGGGAAAGGTCGAGCGTCACGAGAAGTTCGGCGTGTTCGTGTTCCTTGCGCCGGGGCGCACCGGTCTCATCCCGATGAGCGAGACGGGCCTGGCCAGGGAAGCGGATGTCTCGAAGGCGTTTCCCGTCGGCGCCGAGATTCAGGTGGCCGTGCTCGACGTCGACCCTGCGGGCCGCCGCATTCGTCTGAGCGTCAAAGCCGTCCTCGACGCGCACGAGGCCGACGAGGTGCGCGCGTACGCCGAACGCGAAGGCGCTGCGCCGGCCGACGGGTTCGGATCGCTCGCCGACAAGATCCGCGGCGCACTCGAGACGCGCAAGAGGTGAAGCCGCTGCCGTTCGGTCACGAAGCGGCCCGTACGCGCGAACAAACGGCCGGCGGTCAACTCGCGCGGTAGGGCAGCGGATCTTTCGCGCAGTGGCGGCGGCAGTAGGCCTCGAGCGCCGGGCTCACGTCCGTGAACTCCACGCCGGCCCGGTAGTAGGCTTCCGCGGCGTGCTTCGGTTTCTCGAACAGCGACCACTTGATGCTCGCCGTGACCTGCAGCGTCTCGTTGAGGTCCGGAAAGGCGATTTTGATCTTCTGATTGGGTTTGAGAGCCGGCTCGGACAACACCTGCGCGCCGAGCATCGAGAGGTCGATCAGGCTCGCGTCGCGGGTGTTGACGCTGGCCTGAACCGGATCGAGCACGAGAAAGCGCGGCGCCCGCCGCGTGTTGAGTCCCGTCGAGATCGGATTCACCCGGCGCGCCGGCGCCGGGTCGGACAGCGGCGTAGTCGTCCAGGTGCCGTTCTGGCGCGTGACGAGGCGGATTTCCAGCGCGGGGATTGCGAGCTGGTCACCCCGATCGATGAATGCCTTGCCGGCCGCCGTGTCGGCAAACTGGCCGTCGATGGCGACGATCGCGGGCTGATTGGCGCGGATACTGTCGAACACGGACGCCAGGTGGCTGCTCGAGAAGCGCAGCAGGCGCCCGGCCATGTGGAACTCATCGCGGAACGACGCCATCCTCGGCGGATCGGCGACCAGGACGATTAAATCGTTGGCCATATACGGCCGATTCAACCGGTCGATGCAACGGTTTCCGCTAGTGTAGCCGCAGGCGTCCGATAGCCAAGCGTTTTGCGCGGCCGGGTATTGAGTCGGAGCGCGATCGCATCGAGATCGTCCTGCGAGTAGCCGGCGAGGTTGGTGCCCTTCGGCAGATACTGGCGCACGAGGCCGTTGGTGTTTTCGTTGGTGCCGCGTTGCCACGGACTCTGCGGGTCACAGAAATAGACCTGCACGCCCGTCGCGATCGAGAAAGTGCGATGCGCGGCGAGTTCCAGCCCGCGATCCCACGTCAGCGAGGCCATCAGCCCGGCGGGCAGCCGGTGGACCTGCTGCGTGAGCGCCTGCACGACGGTCTGCGTATCTTTCCCGGTGAGCCGCACGAGGCACACGTAGCGTGAGCGTCGCTCGACGAGCGTCGCGACGAAGGACCGATGCGTGCCCAGGATCAGGTCGCCTTCCCAATGGCCCGGCACCGCGCGGTCCTCGACGGTGGCCGGGCGATCGCGAATCGAGACGGCGTCGACGATGTGCCCGGCGGGGTGGACCGCCGCGCGTTTGGATTTCCGATACGTGCGGCGCTGGCGCAGATGCGCGAGCAGCGCCTTCTTGAGCACGCCGCGGCTCTGGACAAACAAGCTGACGTAGATCGTTTCGTGCGAGACGTGCATGGCCGCGTCGTCAGGATACGCCGCACGGAGCCAGCCCGCGATCTGCTGCGGCGACCACTCCAGCGCGAGCTTCGCCGCGACCGCGTCACGCAGCGCGGGGTGTCGAGCCAGACGACACCGCTTGGGACGCCGGGCGCGCCTCCACGCGGTGCGGTCAGCGTCCGCGGCCCGATACCGGCGCCGGCCGCCATGCCGGCGCACTTCGCGACACACCGTCGAAGGCACCCGGTGCAGCTCGCGGCTGATCGCCCGCAGCGAGGTCCCGCTCGCCAGGCCGCGCGAGATGGTTTCTCGATCCGCCAGCGTCAACGCCCGCAGCGCACGCTGTCGAGGCAGGGGCGGAATGCCGCCGGCCCCCGCCACGACGTAATGCACCATCTTGGAAATGCGGCCCAGCGCGCGGCCAATCGCATTCAGCGATTCCCCCTCCCGCCAGCGCCGCCACAACTCGGCCCGCTGTCCCGCCGTGAGGCGTGGACCCCGTCGTCGCACCATGAGACCTCCATCCTTGGCTCATGTTGCATCGACCACCTGAATCCGC
>JAYVYV010000099.1:0-4820 GCA_043783985.1 Acidobacteriota bacterium
GTCGGCGCCGGCCTTCAACAACAGCTCGACGATCGCGCCGTTGCCATTCGCGCAGGCGAGCGACAGCGGCGTGACGCCATAGCGGCTCGCGACCGTTACCCTGGCGCCGGCCCGGACCAGCAGCGTGGTGAGATCGAGATCGTCCTGGTAGGTCGCCCAGTGGAGCGCCGTCATCCCATCGGGCTGAGGTGTGTTCACGTCGGCGTGCTGGATCAGGAGCGCGCGAACTCTCGGGCGATCGAGCTTCTCGGCCGCGTCGGCCAGCGGCGCGCGCACGGGTGTCGCCCGCAGGCTCGCGGCGGCGAGGAGGAGAAACAGAATGTTCCGCCTCAAGACGGAAGCTACAGGCTTGGGAGTGGGCCCCCCCCGGACACTACAGCGACAACAGTTCATCGACTTTGCCCTGGCTGTCGGCGAACGCGTCCATGCGGACGCCGGCGCGCTCGAGCAGCGTCAAGTGGAGATTGGCGAGCGGCGTGGGCTCGGCGTAGCGGATGTGCCGTCCCCCCTTGACCCGGCCGGCCGCGCCGCCGGCGACCACGATCGGGAGGTTGACGTGGTCGTGGATGTTGGGATTGCCCATGCCGCTGCCGTAGAGCACGAGCGAGTGGTCCAGCAGGTTGCCGTCGCCGTCGGGCGTGGATCGGAGCTTCTCCAGGTAATACGCGAACAACGACACGTGGAACGCGTTGATCTTCTGCATCTTCGTGATCTTCTCCGCGTCGTTCCCGTGGTGCGTGAGCGGATGATGCGGATCCGGCACGCCGATTTCGGGATAGGTGCGGTTGCTCGTCTCGCGCGCGAGCTGGAAGGTGATGACCCGGGTGACGTCCGCCTGCAGCGCCAGAGCCTGCAGGTCGAACATCAACCGCGCGTGGTCGGCGTAGGCGGCCGGCACGCCCGCAGGCCGATCGAGATCGGGCATCTGGTCGTCCGGCGTCCCGGCTTCGGCTTTCTGGATGCGGCGCTCGACTTCGCGGACGGTCTCGAGATACTGGCCAACCCGGGCGCGGTCCTCCGGTCCCAGCTTGTTCTGCAGGCGCGTGATGTCTTCACGAACCCAGTCCAGCAGGCTGGCTTTCCGCTTGAGTGCGGCGCGCCGGTCCGCCGCGCTGCCACCCTCGCCGAACAGCCGCTCGAAGACGACGCGCGGGTGCGCTTCCGCCGGCAGCGGCGTCGTCGGAGAGGACCACGCGAGATTGTTCTGATAGACACAGGCGTAGCCGTTGTCGCACTGCCCGACGGTCTGGAGCAGGTCCATCGACAGCTCCAGCGACGGCAGCAGCGTCTGGCTGCCGATCTGCTGCGCGGCGATCTGATCGACCGTCGTCCCCAGGTAGTAGTCCGTACTCTCCGTCCATTTCGCCCGGGCCGCGCTCAGGAACGCGGCGTTCGATGTCGCGTGCGTGCCGGGGTAGGCGTTCTTCAGCTCCAGGTTGGAGATGACGGTGAGCTGGTCGACAAAGGGGCGCAGCGACTGCAGCGACGGGGAGAGTTCCGTCAAGCCGCTTCCCGGCGGCGTCCAGCGCGGAAGATCGCATCCCATGGGCATGTAGACGAAGCCGAGGCGGCGCACCGGCGCGGCCGCGGTGCTGGCGAGCGCGGTCATGGACGGGACCATGGCGTCGAGCAGCGGCAGCGCCACCGCCGCGCCCATCCCCCGCAGGAACGTCCGCCGCGGCAGCGCCTTCTTCGTGATGATCATCGTGACTTCCTCATTTGAAACGGCGGGCTCTTCACGACTCCGAGAATGATCGAGGACATGCGGTAGTTCTGCGATCGGGCGTGCCGGACGATGGCCCGCGTCGCCGGGGCATCGTAGTACTCGACGCCGCGCCCGAGGGCGTAGGTCAGAAGCCGTTCGGTCAACGTACCGGCAAAGAGCTCCGGGCGCCGCAGCAGCGCCGCTTCGAGCCCCTTGACGTCGGCGAACTTGCTGCCGTCGGGAGCGCCGCCGGAGGCGTCGATGGGCGCGCCGGCCTCGCTGCCGCGCCGCCGGCCGATGGCGTCGAACTTCTCGAGCGAGAGACCGAGCGGATCCATCAGGTTGTGACAGCCGGCGCAGGCGGCGTTGCTGCGGTGCTCGGACAGACGCTGGCGCACCGCGAGATGGCCGTCGACGGTGTTGTCCTTCAGCGCCGGCACGTCCGGAAGGGGCGGCGGGGGAGGGACGCCCATCAGGTTGTCGAGGATGAACTTACCGCGCAGCACGGGCGAGGTCCGGGTCGCGTACGAAGTGACTGTCAGGATGCTGGCCTGGCGGAGCAGTCCGCCGCGCCAGGTGCCCTCGTCGAGCGTGACGCGGCGAAAGCGGCTGCCGTAGACGTGAGGAATGCCGTAGTGCTTCGCGAGGCGTTCGTTGAGGAACGTGTAGTTGGCATGCAGCAGATCGAGCGCACTTCGATCCTCGCGCAGGACGCTCTCAAAAAAGCGCTCCGTCTCGAGGCGCATGGCCTGCCGGAGGTTGTCGTCAAAGTCCGGGAAGAGACGCATGTCCGGCGTGATCGAGTCGAGATTGCGCAGATGCAGCCACTGCGCCGCGAAGTTGCTGACCAGCGCGCTCGAGCGTCCGTCCGCCAGCATGCGGCGGACCTGACGGTCGAGCACGGCGGGCTCGTGCAGCCGGCCGGCCGCCGCCAGGCCGAGCAGGTCCTCGTCCGGAATGCTGCTCCAGAGAAAGAACGACAGCCGCGAGGCGAGCTCCAGATCGCTGACGCGATAGGCGGTGTTCGCCGGGATGCCGGCGGGATCGCGCTCGACGCGGAACAGGAACTCCGGGCTCACCAGCACGGCCGACAGGGCCATCTCGATACCTGCCTCGAACCCTCCGTCCGCCTTCGCCTGCGCAAACAAACCGAGGGGCCCTCTCAGATCCGCGTCAGTGACGGGACGGCGGTAGGCGCGCCGCATCAGCGACGCCAGAATCTGCCTGGCCGGGCGGCCCGGTGTGGATCCGAAAATCCGCCGACGGCTGGGCGTGTCGCCGGCCCCTCTCGCGCCATACGGCCCGATGATCGAGACCGAGTAGATGGCCGGCTGGATCCGCGGATGGCGGTACGAATTGAAGTGTGTCTGGTAGGGCTGACGCGGGGTCTCGAGCAGCACCGATGGCTTCTTGGGAAACGCCACGCCGATCACGTGCGGACCGGCGGTCACCGGCACACGGACGTGCAGCTGCTGGTCGACCTTCGCGTGTGACGGCTGGTCGGTGTCGGCGGCTCCTGGCTCGCGCACCGGCGGCTTGACCGTGAACAGCTGCACCCGCTCCTTGTCCACGAGCAGCTCGAGGTCGTGGGCCTCGCTCAGTCCCTCGACGTGCTCGTCGCGATCCCGCGTCAGCCGGATCTGGATCTCGTACTCGCCGTCCTGCGGAAACGCGTAGGGAACCACCGCCCCGCCGCGCGTGCCGACGGGCAGGCCGTCGACGTGTTCCTCCTGCGTCAGGTCCGCGGGAACCCTGATGGTCTCGCCTCCCGGAGACCGCGTGGGCCGCCCGATCGCCTGCCGGCTGATCTTCTCGGCGGCCGACACGTAGCGATCCAGCAGCGTCGGCGACAGGTCGCCGACCGTCACATTGTCGAAGCCATAACTGGACTCGTCGGCCGGCAGCAGGGCGGCGACGTTCCCCTCGAATCCGAGCAGGTCTCGGACGGCGTTCTGGTATTCGGTTCGCGTCAGCCGCCGGATCGTCGAGGTGCGGCCGGGAGATGGATGCGCCGACGCGGCCCGGTCGAGCGACGTCTCCAGGGATGCGACCACCGCATCGTAGGTGGCCTCGTCCGGCCTATCCTTCCCAATAGGTGGCATCTGGCGCGCGCGGAGTTTCCGCACCACCTTCTCCCACACATCGGGATGCCGGGTCACATCGTCCGCGGTGATGGTGTCGAGCGCGAGGCCGCCCTTCTTCTTGTCCGAGTCGTGGCACGACAGGCAGTACTCGTCAACGAGCGAGCGGGGCGCGGCGTCGCTCGCGGTCGGTGGAGGGACAAAGGGCTGCCGCGCATGCACCGTGAAGGCGTAACCCGTGGCCACCACGACGGCAGCCACGCCGGCCGAAACGGAGAGCCTCCCTGGAAACGAGGGCATATGGTGCCGATCATACGCGCCATGGAGGGCGCTCGATTGGGAATTCTGTAGTTTCCGCCTGTTCTGTAGTTTCCGCCTGAAGGCGGAATTCTTCAGGCGGAATTCTCCAGGCGGAAGCCTTCAGGCGGAAGATTAGTACGTCATCGACGCCAGAGCGCGTCGAGGACGCCGTAGTAGGCCGGCTTGACGGCGTACTGTTCGTCGAAGATCAGCGGATCATCGGCGCCGAACTGGGCATCGATCCAGGAATGCGCATCCGTGAAACCCCACAACGTCACTCCGTCGCACCGCGGCTCGGCGACGCAGATGCCGACGATCGCATGGTAAACGGACTTCTGGGTGTCGAGGCGCGTCGGTGTCGTGCCCGGCACGTCGCGGATGCGGACGTCCATTTCGCTGATGTTGACCAGCAACCCGAGCCCGGCCAGACGGCGGACGTTCGCGGTAATGCTGGCGTCGCTCGGCCGGCTGGCGGCATTCACGTGCATCTGCAGGCCGACGCCGTCGATCGGCACGCCCTGCGCGCGGAGTCCCTGCACGAGGCTGTAGATCCGATCCGCTTTCACGGTCAGCCCTTCGCCGCCGTAGTCGTTGTAGAAGAGCAGCGCTTCAGGATCTGCCTGCCTGGCCAGGCGAAAGGCGTCGGCGATGTACTGATCGCCGAGCTTCTGACGGAAGACGCTGTCTCTCAGCGACCCGTCGTCGGCGATGGCTTCATTGACGACGTCCCACGC
>JAYVYV010000100.1:0-13315 GCA_043783985.1 Acidobacteriota bacterium
TCGGTGCAGTTCGGCGGCTTCGTCGAGGTCGTGCACGTCCCGACCAACGTGTCGATGGCCTTCAAAGCCGGCTACAAGCGCTCGACGTTCCCGGCCGGACCGGACAAGACGGGGCCCTACTTCGCCGTCACCTTCTACCAGCGCCTGAAGTCGTAGCCGACTTCCAGTGGTGCGGACAAGCGGTTTGCACCTGGACGATCGAATTCAGCCAGTGACGCAGGGAAGAGTCAGCACCGGCATCCCCGGATTGGACGATCAGCTGGAAGGGGGCCTTCTTCTCAACCGCTGCGCGGTGGTATCGGGCGACACGGGCACCGGAAAGACGACCTTCGGCGTACAGTTTCTCGTCGAGGGGATTCGACGCGGCGAGCCGGGCGTGCTGGTCAGCGTCGATCAGAAACCGCAGCACGTCATCGACGACAGCCTCCGCTTCGGGTGGGATCTGACGGCCGCCAGCGAGCGCAAGCAGCTGGCGCTGCTCAATGCGTCGCCATATTTCACGGCGACGCGCGGGAAGCAGACGCTCGACGCGTCGAGCGTCGCCAACGATCTGGTTCAGCAGGTCCGTCGGCTGCAGGCGAAACGCCTCGTGCTCGATTCCATCACGTCGCTGGTGCCCATGGACGAAACGCTTGCCGACGCGCCGGCGTTCCTGCGCTCCCTCTTCTTCTCGCTCGAGGACAATCTCGACTGTACCGTCCTGATGACGGCGCATACGGCCGCGGGGGAACCGGCGCCGGCGGCCAGGCTGGCCGAAATATTTGCCTCAGCGCTGTTCGAGCTGAAGCGGAGCGCGCACGGACGTTCGCTCACCATCCAGAAGATGCGCGGGACGCGCATCGATCAGCTCGAACATCCGCTGCAGATCGTCAGCGGGCGCGGGATCGTCCTGTGACGCTAACGCGAGCTCATGACGCAGGCGCGATACGTACGCGCCGGAGATACTCGGCGAGCGCGATCGCCTGCCTGCGGATCTCCTCCGCGTCATGATCCTGGGCAGCCTGTTCGAGCACAGCCCCGATATCGCTGATCCCGTCGCAGCCGTAGGTGCGGCCGATGCCCTTGAGGTTGTGCCCCATCTTCTCGATCACGCGGAAACCGTCCCGTTCCAGCTCTTGGGCAATGAGCGTGAGATCGTGCTGGCGGCGGGCCAGGAACGTCGGAAGCAGCCGTCTGAGGACCGGATCCGGATGAACGATGATCGGCGCGTCGTTGCTTGGCATCGGCTCGGAGTGGTCCGACGATGGCTCGAGGTGCATCAGGTCAGCTCCAGGCGGTGGAGCACCCCCACGGTGAGATCGTCGGGCAGCGGGCCTGCCGACATCGCGCGGTCGATCAGGAATTTGACGATGGCCGCGGAGCCTTGTCGGCCGCACGGCGCGGCGGCGGCATCGTCCGCCCCGAAAAGGCCCGGCAGCGCTTCCGTCAGGCCGTCGCTGTGAATAATCAGGACGTCGCCCGGCTCGATCGTCACGACCTCTTCGGCATAGACCTCTTCGTCCAGCACGCCGAGCGGAAGACCGCTGGCGGGCAATCTTTCGGTCCGCCCATCGGCTTTGCAGAGCAGCACGTACCCGTGTCCCGCATCCACGTACGAGAGGCGCCCGGTGACCAGATCGAGCTGGCCGTGAAACAGCGTTACGAAGGCGCCCGAGCGGGTTAGGTCGCTCGAGAGCGCAGCCGCAGCCGTCTGCACGGCGGCCGCGGGGGAGCTGTACGGCCCCACCGCTCTGAGGACGGCTCGAACGCTGGCCATGAGAAGCGCCGCCGGCATGCCCTTGCCCATCACGTCGCCCACGGTCACGCTGAGAAGGCCCGGCGCCACTTGCTGCCAGTCGTAGAAATCGCCGCCAACCTGGCTGGCCGGCACGCATCGCGCGGCCAGTTCCCAGCCCGCCAGCTCAGGGTATGCGCCCGGCAGTAAATCCGCCTGGATCTGGGCCGCACGCGACAGCTCGACGCTGAGCTGCCGCCGAAGGATGACGTTCTGACGGAACAGCGACAGCTTCTGAATCGTCCGATCGAGCACCGCCTGAAGCTCGCGGTAGTTGAAAGGCTTTCTGAGGTAGTCGTCCGCGCCGAGCCTGAGCGCTTCGATGGCGACGTCTTCCGATCCATGCGCGGTCGTCAGGATGACCGCCGCGTCTATCCCCTGTTCACGGATCTCCTTCAACACCTCGAGGCCGCCCATCCCCGACATCGCCAGGTCCAGAAACACGACATCGGCCTTGTCGTGCTGCATCCATTCGAGAGCGGCTTCGCCGCTCGTCACGATCGAGACGAGGTACCCGAGGGTTTCCAGACGGGCCTGCAGCAGAATCTGCATGTCCTCATCGTCGTCCACGATGAGCATGCGTGAGATTGACACATCGGTCACGGACCGACGGCCGAGCGTGAAGCCAGGAGAGGCCGAGTTTTCCGCGATGGGCATCTACCATCTGGCCAGCAAGGTGTGCGCCACACTCGAGCAGCTCCTCACCTGCTCAACCGTTCGATCGACGTGAGAGGACGAGCATGACCGCGCCAAAGAGGATCATCGCCAACCCGCACCAAAGGTTCAGGTTGACGCCGAGCGATTGAGCGTAGATCGCGTGGTCGCCCACGATGCCGTAGGCGCTTAGCAGCAACCCAAGCAAGCTGAACAGCAGGCCGAGCGGAACGCGCAGATCGAGCGCAAGCGCCTTGGTCATAAGAACAGGAAGTTCAACGCCACGGTCAACGTCACCACGATGCCCGCCAGGATGGCCGGCCGCTGATACCAGACGATGCCTTCTTCTCGCAGCTTCGGCGTCAGGGAGTACACCAGGCCAACCAGCTCTTCCTTTTCGCGTGGACGGGTGACGAGACTGACGACGATGGTCACCGTGAAGCAGGTGATCCAGGCGATGATGGCGCCCCAGAAATTCTGCGCCATGTCGCTCGGATAGTGATGCACGCGCCCGGCGACGCTGCCGACGCCGGTCAGCGTGTAGTGTACCGCCGCCGCGGTCGTGCCCGCCAGCAGGCCCCAGAACGCCGCATGCCCGGTGGTCCGCCACCAGAACATGCCGAGCACGAACGTGGCGAACAGCGGCGCATTCGTGAACGAGAAGACGAGCTGCAGCAGATCCATGATGTTGCCGAACGACATCGCCAGATACGCCGTCGCGATGCTCGCCAACGTGCCGAAGACGGTCGCCATCCGGCCCATCCACAAGTAATGGTCGTCCCCGGCATTCGGCTTCAAGTAGGCCTGGTAGATGTCGTAGGTCCAGACAGTATTGAATGCAGTCACATTGCCCGCCATTCCCGACATGAAGCTGGCGAGCAGCGCTGTGATGCCGAGCCCGAGGATCCCCGCGGGATAGTAATGCCCCATGATCAGCGGCAGCGTCATGTTGTAGTCCTGCTGGCCGTTGAAGCGGAACGCGTCGGCCGGAAGCGTGGCGATGGCGATCATGCCGGGCAGCACCACGACCAGGGGAAAGAGCATCTTCGGAATCGCCGCGACGAGCGGGGTCCGCTGCGCCGCGTTCATGGATCTGGCCGCCATCGCCCGCTGAATCACCAGGAAGTCTGTGCACCAGTAGCCGAACGACAGGACGAACCCCAGGCCCATCACCATGCCGAACCACTCGATGCCCATCGGATTCTCGGCGGCGCTGCCCAGATGCCGCCAGGAGCTGGTCATGGCGTCAGGTGCAAAGCCACGCGCCGTCGACACGACCGCGAGACGGGCCTGAAGGCCGGACCATCCGCCGATTCCCGCCAGCCCGACGAGCGCCAGCGGCAGAAAGCCGAACACGATGAGAAAGAACTGCAAGACCTCGTTGTAGATGGAGCTGGTGAGGCCGCCGAGAAAGATGTAGGTGAGCACGATCAACGCCGAGACGACGATGCTGACGTTGATGTCCCAGCCCAGAAGCAGCTGAAACAGCCGGCCCATGGCATACATGCTGATGCCCGACGAGAAGAGCGTCATCACGACGAAGCTCATCGCGTTGAGCGCGCGGGTCTTCTCGTCGAAGCGCAGGCGGAGATACTCCGGCACCGAACGCGCGCGGCTGCCGTAGTAGAACGGCATCATGAAGACGCCGACGAAGGCCATGGCCGGGATCGCGCCCACCCAGTAGAAATGGTTCGTCAGGATTCCGTACTTCGCGCCGCTGGCATTCATGCCGATGACTTCCTGCGCGCCGAGATTGGCCGAGAGGAATGCGAGGCCGGTGATCCAGGCCGGGAGGCTGCGCCCCGATTGCAGGAAGTCCGTGCTGGTGGTCGTGGAGCGCTTGAGCGCGACGCCAATCCCGAGCACGAAGACGAAGTACAGCGCGATGACGGCGTAGTCGATCAGGTGAAGGTGCATGCGCTTGTGTCTCGCGGACGCGGCGTGCTACGCAAGACGCCTGCCATCAGCAACGAGCGGCGTTAGGCTCGTGTGTGGGGGGCAGCGGTGTCGGAGTTCTGGGGGCAGCGGTGTCGGAGTTCGGGGGGCAGCGGTGTCGGAGTTCGGTGTCGGAGTTCGGTGTCGGAGTTCGGTGTCGGAGTTCGGTGTCGGAGTTCGGTCAGACCGCCGCGTCGGGTGCAACGCGGCGTGCCGCCAGGCTGGCGACCACGTCGACGATCTCCGAGGGCACGATAGGCTTCGTCACGTGCCGGTTGAAACCGGCCGCGAGTGCCTTGGCGGCGTCGCCCGCGGTCGCATAGGCAGTGAGGGCCACGGGGGGCAGCTGTCCGCGGTGCGCAGGAATTCCCCCGTCAACGGGCGGTCGTCGATCTCGAGCGCCATCGCCTGCGAGAGGTCGCCTTTGGCCACGGCCCCGATGACGCGCGCCACTTCGGTATTGGGCTGCACGAGGTCGGTCACCAGCGTATTGACCGACTCGATGCACGCCAGCCAGTCGCCGCTGGCCGACGGCAACGAGGCGCGCTGCCGCACGTTGCCGGCCTTCCCGACGACGGCGCTGATGCGGGCGAGCTCCTTCGCCATGCGTTGATTGAGATCGATCGAGTGGTTGAGCGCGCGTCGTAGATCTTGCCGGTCATCCCGACCTGATCGACCGGCATGCGCACGGAGAAATCCCCGTGCTCGTATGCCGACAACACTCGGAGCAGTTTTTTGGTGTCGATCGCTTCGGTCGTCACCGTTTCAGTGCGCATGCGTGATCGCTCCCGACAGAGTCCGTTCCGGCTGACCGGAAAGTGGCTGGGTCTCGAAAGGAAAAAGGCAGAGCTCGTCGAAATGTATCGTGATTAGTGCCACATCATATCGCGAGTCGATCGCGATCGCCGTACGACGCGGCTCATCGCGTGGTCGCCAGCGCCGGCGCGTAGAGCCGCTCCGCGTATTCCTTCCCCATCCGGCGGGCGCTGAAGTGCGGCATCACCGTGCGAATGGCTTCTTTGACCATCGCCACCCACCGTGTCGGGACGTCGTGCGCCTCGCGCTCGTAGAACGCCGGCACCACGTCCTCTTCCAGCAACCGGTACAAGGCGTCGGCGTCGGCGGCATCCACGGCCGGCTCGTCGTCCGCGGAGCCTCCGTCGATCAGCCAGCCGTTCGATCCCGAGTAGCCTTCCGCCCACCAGCCATCGCCAATGCTCAGGTTGAGCCCGCCGTTGACCGCGGACTTCATGCCGCTCGTGCCGCTGGCCTCGAGCGGCTTGCGCGGCGTGTTCAGCCACACGTCGCACCCGCACACGAGAAAATGGGCGACGTGCAGATCGTAGTCGGCGACGAAGGCCAGCCGGCCGCCAAAGGCCGGATCGACGGCGTGCTGGTAGACCCGCTGCAGCAGGTGCTTCCCGCCCTCGTCGGCCGGGTGCGCCTTGCCGGCGAAGACGATCTGCACGGGCCGGCGCGGATGGGTCAGGATGCGGGCCAGGCGCTTGGGGTCGTGGAAGATCAGACCGGAACGCTTGTACTCCGCAAAGCGCCGGGCGAACCCGATCGTCAGCGTCGACCGATCGAGCAGCGTCCCCCCGGCCAGCACGCGCACGGCGCCGGCCTGGGCCGTCGACCATCCGTCGCGGGCACGATCGCGGACAAAGGACAGGAGACGGTCGCGTTGCGACCCGCGAATCCGCCACACCTCGTCGTCCGGAATCTGGAGCACCGCGTCCCAGAAGGGCGCGTCATCCTGATGCTCGCGCCAATCGGCGCCGAGATGGCGATCGAACAACGAGGCGAGCGCCGGCGAAGTCCACGTGGGGACATGCACGCCGTTGGTGATCGCGCGCACGGGACGGTCGTCCTCCGCCACCTCGGGCCACATCGGCGCGAACATCCTGCGCGTAACCGCCCCGTGAAGCTGACTCACCGCATTGGTGGACCCCGCGGTGCGCATCGCCAGCGCGGTCATGTTGAAAAGGGGACCGTCGCCGCTGTCGTAATGCCCCAACGCCAACAAGGCGTCTCGGTGGGGCCCCATGCCGTCCCCCCAGCAACTGGCCAGATGCCCTTCGACGAGATGAAACGCGAACGCGTCGTGACCGGCGGGCACCGGCGTGTGCGTGGTGAACACCGTGGAGCGACGCACCTGATCCAGCGCGGCGTCGAAGGTCAGCCCGAGCACGAGACCCTCGTGGATCCGCTGGAGGCTGACGAACGCGGCGTGCCCTTCGTTCAGATGCCACACCGCCGGCAGAATGTCGAGGGCGCGGAGGGCCCGCACCCCGCCGATGCCCAGGATGATTTCCTGCTGCAGGCGGCCGTCGCGGTCCCCGCCGTACAACCGCGCCGAGAGCTCGCGATCACACGGCGCGTTCTGGTCCACGTCGGTATCGAGCAGGTAGAGCGTGACGCGTCCCACCCGCACCTGCCAGACGGCAATGCGCACGGCCCGGTTACCGATCGGCACGCTGATGCTGCACGGTCGTCCGTCGCGGGTGAGCGCCGGCTCGATGGGGCCGTCGGACCAGTCCAGCGACTCGTACACCTCCTGCTGCCAGCCGTCGGCCGTGACATCCTGGTGAAAATATCCTTTGGGGTACATCAAGCCGACAGCGACCAGCGGCAGGCCGAGGTCGCTCGCTTCCTTGCAGTGATCGCCGGCCAGCACACCGAGCCCGCCCGCGTAAATCGGCAGCGATCGGTGCAGCGCAAACTCGGCCGAGAAATACGCGATGACGCCCGCCGGCGCCGCCGGCACACGGCGGCCCCACCACGTATCGGCCGACGAGCGGGTCCGGTCGAAGGCGTCGATCGCCGCATCGTACTGCGCGAGGAAGGCGGAATCGACGGCCACGGCGGCCGCGCGGTCGGCCGTCAGCAGGTGCAGCAGCAGGACGGGGTTGTGCGACGTGAAGGTCCACAGTTGATCGTCGAGGAGCCGGAAGACCTCGCGCGCGGCGTCGTGCCAGCTCCACCACAGATCGTACGCCAGCTCGTTGAGCCGGCCGATCCGATCAGGCAACGGCGCGAGCGGCACATAATTTTCCATGGGGCGCGCTACTGTATCACTGGCCCGCATCCACGCAGCGCCGCGCACGCATCTTGCACGAGCCTCGGCATGAGTGATATCCGATTTCAAAGCCTGGAGGACGGGGATCTTGCCGACATCTGGTATGCGTTGGGCGGCTCGGCCGCGCGCCACCCCGACCATTTCCAGAAGCTCATGGACGAATGCTTCAAGGAACTGGTCGAACGCCGCGAAGAGAGCCTCAAGCCGTGGCTCGAAGAGCGCTTCAGACCGTTCCGACTCGTCGATTCGAAAGAGGACGCCGAAGCCAACATCAGGGACGCGGCCGCCTCAGCCACATCGTCTTGACGCGTTACGGACGTAGGATCAGCTTCTGCACGCGCCAGTTGTTCATGTCGGCGACGTAGATCGTCTGCTCCGAGGGGCACGCGATCCCATGCGCCCAGTTGAACTGCCCGAGCTCGTGGCCTGATTCGCCGAGCATGCCGACCATCCTGCCGTCGAGCGTCATCTTGTAGATGCGCCCCGGCTCGACGTCCGATGCGTAAAGGTACTGCGTCGGCGTCGGCGTGATGCAGAGCGTCCACGCCGCGGTTTCGTCGGGCGGCTTGGCCGGGAGATTGCCGAGCACCGGGTGGCGCGCCTTGTCGTACGGCGCGTTGAGCAGGATCGCGCGGAGGTACGTGCCGTCCTTGTCGAACACCTGGATGCGGTTGTTCCCGCGATCGGCGACGTAGACGTTGTTCTGCCGGTCGATGGCGATGTTGTGCGGCGTGTTGAACTGACCCGGCTCGCGGCCCCGGGAGCCCCACGACTTCACCCAGTTCCCGTGCTTGTCGAACTTGGCCACGCGCGAGTTCGTGTAGCCGTCGCTGACATAGATGTTGTCGTCGCTGTCCCAGGCGACGTCGGTCGGCCCCCGGAAGTAGCCGTCGATGTGCACCGGCGCCGGTCCGCCTCCGCGCCCGCCCTTGAAATACTCGGGCTCGTCGGGGCCTTCCGGCCGCCGTCCTAGGTTCAGCGTGACGTAGCCGGCCGGGTTGAATTTCGTGACCGCGTGCGTCCCCTTGTCGACGACCCAGAGGTTGTCGTACTTGTCGTAGCGGATGCCGTGGCCGTAGCCGAGGCCGTAGACCCCCTTCCCCACCTCGCGGACGAACCTGCCGTTGGCGTCGAACTCGAAGATCTGCGTCGACGCGTTGCCGTACAACGGTCCGACGGTGGCGCTGCCCGGATGGTTCAGGACGGCGAGCGTCCCCTTGGAGTTGACCGCGACGCCGAGCACTTCGCCGAGGTTCATGTCGGGCGAGTACTTCAGGTAGTCGGGCACCGACTCGAACCGGATCGCCGGGACGCTGGCGTTCTGCGCCGGCTGCGCGGACAACGATGCGACGACGCCGATCGCGGCGAGGAGGCGGAGGATTCCGGCGCTGTGTGTCATGAGACGGCATACTACCCGTCTCCCTCACGCCCCGGCAACGTCGAGTTGAGTGGCGCTCTTCGGCCGATGACTACCGGGCCTGTGTCAGCGCCAGCACCGCATATGCCGTCGCCGCGTCGCTCATGAATCGGCCGGCGTCCGATGCCGGATCGCGCTGCTTGTTGAGCGACACCGCGACCCAGACGCCGGTCGCCGGGTCCTGGTGCGACACCAGCCACGCGAGGCCGCGCGTCACCGGCGGCTGCGTGCGCATGCCGGCCACCGACTCCAGCGCCAACGTGACGAGTCCGGTGGCGTAGCCGTCGCTGCGCGTGTCGAGCGGCGTGCCGTCGTTGCGCTTCCAGGCTCCCAGCGTCGCCGTGCTCCAGCCTCCGTCTTCCTGCTGCGCGCGGAGCAGCGCGTCGACGATCGCCTGCTGCGGCTCGCGCGCGAGCAGCGCGGGGGCGCTGGTCGACGCCCACAGCAGCATCGCACGGCTGAGCAGCGGCTGCGTCTCGTTCAGCTTCCGCAAATAGTCGTGGAGCGCCCTGACGCGATCCTGGATCTCGGGGCTCGCCGCGTATCCGCCTGGAGCGGTGTGGACGGCGATGGCCGCGAGCGTCGCGCCGTGGAACGCGGAGCTGTCCCCTTCCCACGGCTCGTTGTGGAACTGGAGCCAGGTCCAGGCGCCGGTCTGTTCGCCGGTTTTCATCTGCAGCGCCCACATGTTGTCCAGCGCGCGGCGCCCCTCGTCGCTGAGCGCGCCGGTGGCGGCGTCGCGCCGCGAGAGGATCACGGCGTTGAGGATCGCCTCGGTGGATCGCGATTCGCTGGTCTTGGGAATGCCGCGCGTTTGATCGGGGTAGAACGGCTCGACGTCGCGCCACATCGTCACGCGTTTGGTGACGTTGGCCAGCAGCGCCGCCTCACTGGCCGACGGCCCTGTTTCGCCGAGCGACTGACGAAGCGCCGGACGCGCGAGCGCGTAGGGCAGCGCGGTGTGGCACGACACGCAGAACGTACCGTGATCGCGCTGCGCGTTCGGCCACGTGCTCCACCAGGTGGAACGCTGATCGAGGTACGCAGCGGCAGCCTTCCGGTTCCACGCCGTGGCGGGGTCTGCCTCGGCGCTGGGCCGCGTAGCGGTGAGCGCAGCCGCCAGACAGACAGCAAGTCCCCCGATGCAAGCCGTGATCATCCTTTTCATAGGCACTCAGTATAAACGCAGGTGTTGCAATTGCAGCCGGCGATGCGCGCGAGTCAGCATGTTCGTTCCGTCGACGCTCCTCGGGCCCGGACGCGTCAGGGAACCGTGGATTACCGGCTGGCGAGCGCCGCGGCCAGACGCGTCAGGTAGTCCGCACGGCTCAACTCGGTCGCGCCGAGCGAGGCCAGGTGCTCGGTGCACCACTGCACGTCGAGCAGCTGCATGCCGCTGTCGCGCATCAACTCCACCAACGCCATCAGCGCCACCTTCGACGCGTCCCGCCGGGCATGGAACATCGACTCGCCGGCGAACAGCCCGTTGATGCGCAGGCCGTACAGCCCCCCGGCCAGCTGTCCCTCGCGGTCGAACACCTCCACGCTGTGCGCCCAGCCGAGATCATGGAGCGTGGTGTACGCGGCGATGAACGCCGGGGTGATCCAGCCGTCCTCGCGCGACGGAGCGCCGCACGCGCGCATCACGTCGCCGAAGCAGGTATCGACGCGGATCTCGAAGCGCCTGGCGCTCTGCCGCATCGATTTGGTCACACGCAGACCCTCGAGCGGCACGATGCCGCGCGGATCGGGCGACCACCATCCCAGCTTGCCCTGGAGCGCCGTGACCTCCATCGGGAAGAGGCCGCTGCGGTACGCGTGAATCAGCGTCGACGGCTCGAGCCCGCCCCCGACCGCAATCAGATCGCTGTCCGGCCAGGCATTGGAGCGGGGGAACGACCATCGGCTCTCGCCGACCGCCTGCGGCGTCGTGGACCAGTCCGTCACGGCGCCCGACTACTCCGGGTTCGCCACGAAGCGGTACCCGACGCCGCGGACCGTCTGCAAGTGGCGAGGGTTGGACGGCTCCTCCTCGATGTAGCGACGGAGGCGGACGATGAAGTTGTCGATCGCGCGCGTATCGGTGTCCTCGTGCACGCCCCAGACCTTTTCGAGGATCTCCTTGCGGGGCACCGGGCTCCCCTCGTGCTGCACGAAGTAGCGCAGCAGCGCGGCCTCCATCAGCGTCAGCGGCATCCGCTTTTCACCCACGCGCACTTCCAGCTGCTCGAAGTCGATGCTCTTGTCGCCGAACGAGAACGCCGACGCGACCGCTGGGGAGGACTGCGCCGCCGCCTCCCGGAACCAGTCGTGGCGGCGCAGAAGGCCGCGCACGCGCGACAGGAGGATCGGCAGCTCGAACGGCTTCGGGAGGTAGTCGTCGGCGCCGGCGCCGAAGCCGCGCAGCACGTCTTCCGACCGGCCCCGCGCCGTCAGCATCAGGACCGGCACGAACTGGCGCGCCGACCGCAGCGTCGTCGCGACGGTGAAGCCGTCGATGCCGGGCAGCATCACGTCGAGGATGACGAGATCGTACCGGCTCGGCTCCGCGGTCAACCGCCGCAGCGCCTCTTCGCCATTGTCGACCAGGTCGACGAGATGCTGCTCCGCTTCGAGGTTGTACCGCAGGCCGTCGGCCAGGTGCTGCTCGTCCTCGACCACGAGGATGCGGCTCATGGCCGCGCCCCGTGCGGCTCCACGACCGGCAGCTGCACGATGAACGTGCTGCCGCGTCCGGGGCCGTCGCTTTCGACGTAGACCTTCCCGCCGTGCCGCGCGACCACGGAGCGGACGATGAACAGGCCGAGGCCCGTGCCTTTGACCCGCGTGCTCATCGCGCCGGGCACGCGGTAGAAGCGCTTGAAGATGCGCTTCCGCTCCGACGGCGAGATGCCGATGCCCCGATCGCGGACGCGCAGCGTGGCGGTGGCCGGATCGACCTGCTCGAGCTCGACCGCGACGTGCACGTCGGGACCCGAGTACTGGATGGCGTTGTCGACCAGGTTCGACACCATCGCCTTCAAGTCTTCCTCGTCGCCGAGGACCTGAAGGGCGGCGCCGGTGGCGGTGCGCACGTTAGCGGTGACCGCGTCGGCCGGCAGGTGATGACGGATTCTCGCGAGCGACAGACACTCCCCCACCACCGCACCGAAATCGACCGGCATCGGGCTCGCTCGCCGCACCTTGGCGCCCAGGTGCCCGGCGCGCAGCACCTGCTCGATCGTCCCCAGCAGCCGGTCGCTGTCCTGCAGCATCACCCCGTAGAACTCCTGCCGCTTCAGATCGTCGACCTGACGGTTCTGAAGCGTCTGAAGGTAGAGCTTCATCGACGCAACAGGCGTCTTGAGCTCGTGGGTGACGGCGTTGATGAACGCTTCGTGCTGTTCGTTGCGGCGGATCTCGCGCACGAGAAAGATGGTGTTGAGCACGACGCCGGTGATGATGAGGGGAAAGACGATGAGGCCGGCGATGAGCAGGCCGGCCTGACGCCAGTTGAGGATGATCCAGCCGACGTTGAGGGCGGCGGCGCCGGCTACGAGACAGACGCCGAGCGCGATGAAGAACGCGATCGACTTCCGGCGCCCGCCGGACCTCATGCCCGCCCCACCCTTCAAGGATAGCGGCGAACGGCGCTAGGCGGCGATCTCTTCCTCGGTCGCCTGGCTGATGCGGGCCGCGCGGACGTCCCAGACCAGGCCGATCGCCTTGAGGACCTTCAGCTCGAGCCAGGTGACGTCGAACTCGTACCACGCCAGGCCATGCCGCGCCGACGTGGGGTGCGCGTGATGGTTGTTGTGCCAGCCTTCGCCGAACGTCAGCATCGCGACCCACCAGGTGTTGCGCGAATCGTCTTTCGTCGCAAAGCGGCGGCGGCCCCACATGTGCGTCGCGGAGTTCACCAGCCAGGTCGAGTGCAGCCCGACGACGACGCGCAGGAAGATTGCCCAGTTGACGAGCCCCCAGCCGCCGACGGCGAGGAGACCGAAGCCGAGCACGGTGAGCGGGACCCAGTGATAGGTCGTGAGCCACATGTAGAACGGGTCTTTCGCCAGATCGGGCGCGTATTTCGACATCTGCGCCGTGTCGTTGTGGTGCGCCTCGCCGAAGACAATCCAGCCCAGGTGCGCCCAGAAGCCGTTCACCCTGGGCGTGTGGGGATCCAGTTCCTGGTCGGAATGCTGATGGTGCGCGCGGTGCGTGGCGACCCAGAAGATCGGTCCGCCTTCGAGCGTGAGCGTGCCGCAGACGGCGAGGAAATACTCGAACAGCCTGTGGGTCTTGAATCCGCGGTGCGTATGCAGCCGGTGATAACCCATGCTGATGCCCAGCCCGATGGACACCCAGTAAAGGAAGGCGGCGACCAGCAGATTCGTCCAGCTGAACGACCAGAAGGCCGCGACGGCCTGTATGTGAAACCAGACCAGCACGACGCAGGTCAGGATGCTCAACTTGCTGT
>JAYVYV010000101.1:0-4815 GCA_043783985.1 Acidobacteriota bacterium
TGTTCGTGGCCGGGTTGTCGGCCGCGAGACGCGCGGCCAGCAGCGTGAGATTCGCGCGCGCCTGCTCGAGTGTTCTGCCCGGCTTGAGCCGGCCGCGCATGAACAGCCACCGATCCGCGCGGCGATCGAGACGCGTCGTGCCGGTCGGCGACGGTATCGCGTCGTGCATCCCGACCGGCTCCACGTCGAGCGACGCCGACACCGGAATCCACATTTCGGGCGCGAGGATCGGCACCATCCCGCTGAACGCCCCGGTCGCCACGCCGACAATCGTGTACGAAGAGCCGCGGATCTTCAGGCTGCGGCCGACGGCGTCGGGCGCCGAGCCGAGCTCACGCGCCCAGTAGCGCCGCGATATGAATACCACCTTCGGCGCGCCGGGCGCGTCGTCGGACGGGAGAATCGTGCGGCCGAGCGCCGCGCCGACACCGAAGACCTGGAAGTAGTTGCCGGTGACGATCTCGCCCATCGCGAGGCGCGAACGGCCGTCGAGGTTGAGCGCCGCGAACATCGGGCTGTAGCCCACCAAGCCGTCGAACACGTCGTTTTGGGCGCTCAGATCCTGATAGTCGGGATACGAGGAGGTGCTGAACTCGACCGTGCCGGTGGCATCGCTGGTGAAGACGTCGATCAGGCGCTCCGGCGCCGCGACGGGCAGCGGCTTGAACAGCACGGCATCCACGATGGCAAAGAGCGCGGTGTTGAACCCGATGCCGATCGCCAGCGAAGCGACCGCCACCAGCGTGAACCCCGGACTCCGGCGAAGCCACCGGACCGCATAGCGAGTGTCGGCAAGGAGAGACTCGAGCAAAGCGGACGATTATAATCCGCCCCATGAAGAATCCGGGGGCGCTGCTGCTCGCTTTCGTCGCCGCATCCGCCGTCGCCGGGGCGCAGGCTCCGGCCTCATCAGGTGCATTCACGCTCGACCGCGTCCTCGACTATCCGTTCCCCGACAACCTTGTCGCGGCGCCGAAGGGCGCCACCATCGCCTGGACGTTCAACGAGCATGGCATCCGCAATATTTACGTCGCCGACGGACCGGCGTTTCAGGCGCGGCGCGTGACGGCGTATACGGGCGACGATGGGCAGGAACTGACGAGCCTGGCGTTCACGCCGGATGGCAGGACGATCGTCTACGTACGCGGCGGCGACCACGGCGCCAACTGGGCGGCCGACGGCGATCTGCAGCCGAACCCGGGCGGCAGCAGCGCGCAGCCGAGGGTGCAGGTCTGGGCGGTCGCGGCCACGGGCAACGCGCCGCCGAAACTGCTCGGCGACGGCGATGAGCCGGCGATCGCTCCGCCCGGCGACCGCGTGGCGTTCGTGAAGGACAAACGCATCTGGATCGCGCCAACCGACGGGGCGAGGCCGGCCGAGCAGGCGTTCTTCGCGCGCGGCTCCAGCAAGGCGCCGGCCTGGTCGCCCGACGGCAAGGCGCTCGCGTTCGTGTCCGATCGCGACGATCACAGCTTCATCGGCGTCTTCGAAGACACCGCGCATCCGATCCGCTACGTCTCCACGTCGACGTCGCGCGATTCGGACTTCGTCTGGTCGGACGAGTCGCGCGAGATCGCGTTCGTCCGCCAGCCTGGACGCGGCGGCACGCCTTCGTCCCCGCTGGTCCAGAAGCCGCAGCCGTGGTCGATCGTCCTGGGCGAGACGCGGGAACGTCGTTCGGAGCCGTCCGGCGGCCCGGGCTCCCGCGATCCGATCGTCGAGTCGTGGACGAGCGGCCGCGCGCTCGTCGACTCCGTCGCGCGCGACGTGCATCTGCGCTGGGCGGCCGACGATCACCTCGTGTTCATGTCGTACCAGGACGGCTGGCCACATCTTTACGCCATTCACCATCCCGCCATAGGCGGGAAGCCGGCGGTGCTGACGCCGGGCGCCTTCATGGTCGAGCACGTGTCGCTCACGCCGGACGGCCGGTTCCTCGTCTACAGCGCCAATGCCGGGCGCGAGCCGCACGACATCGATCGCCGGCATCTGTTCAAGGTTCCCGTGGACGGATCCATGCCGCCGGTGCCGCTCACGAGCGGGACGGGCCTCGAATGGAGCCCGGTCGTCACGGGCGACGGCAAGACCGTGGCGTTTCTCGGATCGACCGCGCAGAAATCGCCGCTGCCCTCGGTCGTGCCGCTCGCGGGCGGTCAGCCGACACAGATCGCGGCGGGGCGCGTGCCTGCGGGATTTCCGTCGAGCCAGCTGGTGACGCCGGAGCCGGTGACGTTCCGATCGAGCGACGGCCTGGAGATCCACGGCCAGTTGTTCAAGACGCCTGGCGGAGCGGCTCGTCGTCCTGCACTGATGTACGTCCATGGCGGACCGACGCGGCAGATGCTGCTCGGCTGGCATTACATGGACTACTACGCGAACGATTACGCGGCGAACCAGTACCTCGCGAGCCGCGGCTTCATCGTCCTGTCGGTCAACTACCGCCTCGGCATCGGATACGGCCACGCGTTTCAGTTTCCGGACAACGCCGGGCAGCGCGGCGCGTC
Source organism: Acidobacteriota bacterium (assembly GCA_043783985.1). Taxonomy (GTDB): domain Bacteria; phylum Acidobacteriota; class Vicinamibacteria; order Vicinamibacterales; family CAVVIG01; genus CAVQFC01. The sequence goes on from JAYVYV010000101.1 coordinate 2,505, forward strand.
GGAGTACCTCGACGTGATCGCCGGCGCGAAATTCCTGCAGGCGCGCGCCGACGTCGACGCAACGCGGCTCGGGATCTGGGGCGGTTCCTATGGCGGGTACCTGACGGCGCTCGCGCTCGGACGCAACTCGGACGTCTTCGCCGCCGGAGTGGACATCCACGGCGTGCACAACTGGGATCGTCAGGGGCGAGCGGCGCCCAACCTGAGCGCGGCGCTTGCGGGCGACGGCATCACGCAGGCGGATCTGCAAACCGCTGCGCGCGTCACGTACCAGTCGTCACCGGTCTCGTCGGTGGCGACCTGGACGTCGCCCGTGCTCCTCATCCACGCGGATGACGATCGCAACGTGGAATTCCATCAGACGGTGGATCTGAAGCAGCGCCTGGTCGACAAGGGCGTCAGCGTCGCGGAAGTCGTCATCCCCGACGACATCCACGATTTCCTGCTGTGGCGCAGCTGGCGGACGGTCACGACCGCGACCGCCGCCTTCTTCGAGAAGCGGTTCCTGAAGCACGACTGAGAGCGCCGGGTCGTTTCCTCCGGCTTCTTATGGGACGGCTGGAGGCGGGACCCGCTTCCTGGTCGCCTGTTCGAACGCGTACGCGAGCTCGAGCAGCTTCGGCTCGCTGCACGCCATGCCGGTGAAGCTCACGCCGAACGGCCCCGGCTTCGCCTCGAAGCCGGCCGGAAACGCCGGCGTCGGCGCATTCGCCACGAGCGCGAACGGGACGATGACGGTCGGGTAGCCCGGCTTCGCGGCGATGCCGGCGCCGCTGGCCGCGGGAAACACGATCGCGTCGAGCCGCTCGGCCTTCATCACCTCGTCGATGCCGTGCGCGGCCGCCAGCCGGATGTCCTTCGCGCGATCGGCCTCGTAGCGCGCGCGATCTTTCTCGACGTCCATCTCGTCCGAGATATCGAGCTGCGATTGCCCGTACTTGATCGCGCCCGCTTTCGCGTGCGCCGTGTTCCACTCGCGCAACTCGGTCAGCGACTTCAGCGGCGCCGACGCGCCGAGCGACTTCAGCCAGAGATTGAAGTCGCGCTTCATGCCGTACTTGAGCACGACCGAGCAGTCTTCGTCCTTGCCCCTGGCGTTGTTCGCGCCCGAGCAGCCGTTCCAGCGCAGGAAGTTGTTCTTCGGATCCTGATCCATCACGCTCGGGATGTTGGCCGGATCGATGATGATCGCGCCCTGCGCCTTGAGAACGGCGATCGCCTCGTCCATCGCCTGCTTCTGATCCGGGTTGAGCCCGCCGCCCCCGCCGCCAGCGCCGCGGCCTCGGCCTCGTCCGGTGTCAGCGGCCGGAGTCGCGGCCGGCGCCATTTCTCCCCCGGGCGCGGTGTAGGCGTCGTAGAACGAGGCACGCGGGATGCCGATGCGCGCGCCTTTGAGCCCGTCCTTCTTGAGGAACTTCGTGTAGTCGCGGCCGGGCGCCGGCGTGCAGAGTTTGGTCGCGGGATCGTTGGGATCGGGCGTCGCGCCCTCCATCGCGCCGAACATGACCGCGACGTCGGCGACGCTCTTCGCCATCGGCCCGGCGGTGTCCTGATCCGCGGTGATCGGGATCACGCCGTAGCGGCTGATGCGGCCGACCGTCGGCTTGATGCCGGCGAGCATGCTCTGGTTCGCCGGGCTGAGGATCGACCCCGACGTTTCGCTGCCGACGTTGCCGGCCCAGAAGTTCGCCGCGGTGCCGATGCCCGAGCTCGATCCGCCGGTCTGCAGCGCGGGGCGGCCGTCGAACGTCGCCTCGCGCGGATCCTTGCGCGGATCGTACGGGTTATAACCCTGGCCGCCGACCGCGTTGTAGTCGGCCGGCATCGGTGTCGGCGCGCCGGCGACCCAGTTCGCGAGCTCGCTCATCCCGGTTTTGGCGATGATGATCGCGCCGGCGTCGATTAAATTCTTGGTCAGCGTCGCATCGTAGGGCGGCACCAGGTTCTCGAACGCCAGCGCGCCGCCGGTGGTCCGCATGAACGTGGTCTGGACGTTGTCCTTCAGCGCGATCGGAATGCCGTGCAGCGGCCCGCGGATCTTCCCGGCCGTCCGCTCGCGATCGCGCTCGGCCGCGAGCTCCAGCGCCTTCGGGTTCACGGTGATCGCCGCGTGCAGCACCTCTTCGTAGATCCCGATCCGCTGCAGGTACTGGCGGACGATTTCCCTCGACGTGACGCGCCCGGCTTTCAGCGCCGCCTGCATCTCCGGGATCGTCGCCTCGACGACCGTGAAGGGTTTTGTCGCCGCCGGCTTTTTCGTTTGAGCGGTGAGCGGGATCATCAGCGTGGCGACGGCAGCGGCCACGGCGGC
>JAYVYV010000102.1:0-4804 GCA_043783985.1 Acidobacteriota bacterium
CTCTTCAATCGTGTCGGGCGGGATCAGGTGTCGGTGCACGAGGGCGAGCACGCGCAGTTTCGCGCTCATAGGGCGACCCTGTGCCGGCCGCTGTGCAGGTAATTCATCGTCTGGACCGTCAGGAAGACCATGAAGTCGATTTTGGTGGCGTCCTCGGCCTCGGTGAGGCGCAGGTTGAGTTCCCGGCAGCGCTCGATGATCTTCTCGAGCAGCTGATCGATGGTGTACTGGTAGCTGTCGGTGAAGCTGGCGACGGTGCTCCGCACTTCTTTCCGGATCCGGCGCACGAACCGCGCCGCGGAGAGGTTCTTCGCGTACTGCGGTCCGGCGGAGAACAGGTTGCGCAGGTCGCTCTCGTAGAAGTCCGGATGGTCGAGGCCGTAGTGCTCGCGCTTCTTGCGGTAGTGCTCGCCGAGCGTCTTCTTCAGCCGCGGCAGCGGATCGACCCGCCGCTTGGACTTGACGCGCGGCCGCGCCGACGCCAGGTCCCGCATCAGCCGATCCATGTATTCGAGCTTGCGCTGCGCCGGCCAGCCCGCGTAGCGCGTCGCCCACAGCGACTCGGGGTCCATCCAGACGGCGAACGTCTCGGCGAAGTCTTCGTCGGGATGGCTCTGCGCGTACCAGTGGTCCAGGTGCTGCACGAAGCTCTTGCTGTACGGCTTCGGCGTGTAGTACTCCGGGTATGGCGTGTTCGGATCGCCGAACAGCCGCCGCCGCGTGGGACGGCGCTGCAGCTGGTATGCGTTGTCGATGGCGTGGCCGGCCTCGTGGCGCAGGATGCGGAGGCACGATTCGGGATCGCCGCCTTCGACTTCGAGCATCTCGGCGCGCTCGAGTTTCGCGAGCCGCGGATGCGCCAGATAGAACGGGATCGCGATGCCGGGGACGCCGTCGGGGGTGAACCACTCGTCGGACAGCCAGTAGTGCGGCCGGAACGTGAGACCGCGCGCGTCGAGCTCGGCGCCGAGCTGCGCGATGCGCGCCTCGAGCTCCGTCCCGGCGATGGTCAGCCCGAGATCGCACATGCGGACCTCGAGCAGCTTGTCGTCGCTGAGCGTCGTCCAGTCGGCCGGTTTCAGCGGCTCGAGATCGGGTGCGGTGGCTGTGTCGACCATTCGGTGTCGCGTTGGTAGGCATCGGCGACGCGGAGCAGCGTCGCCTCGTCGAACCGTCGTCCCATCAGCTGCAGTCCGATCGGCAGGCCGGCTTCGCTCGACGGAGCGTCGCCACGCGTGGGCGCGCCGGGCCTGCCTTCGCTGCCCGGAGCGTCGCCGAGCGCCGGCTCGACACCGCCGCGGGTGAAGCCGCACGGCACGCTGATCGCCGGTAAGCCGGACAGGTTGGCGCTGACCGTGAAAATGTCCATCAGGTACATCTGCACCGGGTCGGACACGCGCTCGCCGATGCGCACGGCCGGCATCGGGCTCGTCGGCATCGCGACGACGTCGACGTCGGCGAAGGCGTGATCGTAGTCGCGAAGGATCAGCGTGCGGACCTGCTGCGCCTTCAGGTAGTAGGCGTCGTAGTAGCCCGCGCTCAGGACGTATGTCCCGAGCATGATCCGGCGCTTCACCTCCGGACCGAAACCCTGCGCCCGTGTGCGCGCGTACATGGCGCGTAGTCCGTGGTCGCCGTCCGGTGCGTGATCGGTGGCGCGGAATCCGTACCGGACGCCGTCGTATCGCGCGAGGTTCGAGCTCGCCTCGGCCGTCGAGACCAGGTAGTAGACGGGCGTCGCGTAGCGCGCGTGCGGAAGGTCGACGTCCACCAGGGTCGCGCCCCGCGCGCGCAGGACGTCGAGCGCCGCGTCCATCGCGCGCGAGACCTCGGCGTCGATTCCCTCGAGCAGCGCGCGCGGGACGCCGATGCGCGCGCCCCGCACGTCGCCGGTGAGCGCCGCGGTGTAGTCGGGCACGGGCTCCGAGGCGCTGGTGGCGTCGGCCGCGTCGGCGCCCGCCAGCACCCCGAGCGCCAGCGCCGCGTCGAAGGCGGTGTGCGTCAGCGGGCCGATCTGATCCAGGGAGGACGCGTGGGCGATGAGGCCGTAGCGCGACACGCGGCCGTACGTCGGCTTGAGGCCGACCACTCCGCAGAGCGCCGCCGGCTGCCGGATGGATCCGCCGGTGTCCGAACCGAGCGCCATCGACGTCAGCCCGGCGGCGACCGCCGCGGCGGACCCGCCGCTGGTCCCGCCGGGAATGCGATCGAGCGCCCACGGATTGCGCACCGGGCCGAACGCGGAATTCTCGTTCGACGAGCCCATCGCGAACTCGTCGCAGTTGGTCTTGCCGACGAGCACGGCGCCGGCCCGCTCGAGGCGCGCCACGACGGTCGCGTCGTACGGCGGCACGTAGTGTTCGAGCATCCGCGACGAGGCGGTGGTCCGGACGCCGCGGGTGCAGAGGTTGTCTTTCACGGCGATCGGGACGCCGGCCAACGGCGCGTCGCGCCAGCGGTCCGGCTCGCGATCGATGGCCTGCGCGCGCGCCATCGCACGGTCGGCGACAACCGTGTTGAAGGCGTTCAGCTGCGGGTTGACCGCCTCGATGCGCGCCAATGTGTCGCGGCACACCGCCGTCGCGGAGCGTGCGCGGACGGCATCGCGCACCTCGCGGATCGTCATGTCAGGAGCCATGACGTCGCGAATCGCGGATTGCGGAATGCGGATTCCATTCCGCACTCAATCCGCAATCCTCAATCCGCACTCCGCAATCCACCCTCATCCGATCACCCTTGGTACTTTGAAAAACCCGCCGTCGAGTGCGGCGTCGGGGGCGCCGGCGAGCGCTTCGTCGCGACCGAGCGAGGGCTGGATCTCATCCGCCCGGTCTGCCGCATGCCGGGACACGAGCGTCGCGGTGGGTGCGACGCCGGTGGTATCGATCTGCTGCACGATCTCGGCGTACGCGAGGATCTCGCCGAGCTGGCGCGCGAAGAGCTCGATTTCCGACGCATCGAGCTCGAGATGCGCCAGCCCGGCAATGGCCACGATCTGATCTCGACTGAATCCCGCAGGCATGCCGAATGCTAGCATGGCCACCGAAAGGCTCAGGGCTCAGTGCGACGGCTGAGGGCGACGGGCTGAGGGCGAAGGGCTGAGGGCGAAGGGCTGAGGGCTCAGGACCATCGAGGGCTCATGAACATCCGACGCGCCGCGGTGGCGGGGACGTGGTATCCGGAGACGGCGGCGGCGCTCGCCTCGGCGGTCGATCGTCATCTGACCGTCGCCGACCGGGCGGGCGCCGATCTGCGCGGCGATCTCATCGCCCTGGTCGCGCCGCACGCCGGGCTCATGTACTCGGGCCCCGTCGCCGCGCACGCGTATCGCCTGCTTCGCGGACGCGCGTTCGACGTCGCCGTCCTGGTCGGACCGTCCCACGTCGCGGGCTTCGACGGCGTCTCGCTGTACCCGTCCGGCGGATTCGACACGCCGTTCGGCGTGGCGGCGATCGACGCCGAGTGCGCCGGGGCGATCGCCGCGGCGACGTCGATCGTGCACGCCCGTCCGGCCGTGCACGCGCGCGAGCACTCCCTCGAGATGCAGCTCCCGTTTCTGTCGCACCTCGCGCCGGGTGTGCCGATCGTCCCGCTGCTCATGGGATATCAGACCGCGGAAACCGCCGCCGCGCTGGGCCGCGCGCTCGCCCTCGCGCTGCGCGGCCGCCGGGCGCTGCTCGTCGCGAGCACGGATCTCTCGCACTACCACGACGCGGCGACCGCCTCCGCGCTCGATCAGGTGGTCATCGACTGCGTGGCGCGCTTTGACGCCGACGGCCTGCAGGCCGCGCTCGACGCGCGCCCGGAGCACGCCTGCGGCGGCGGACCGGCCGTCGCGGTGATGCGCGCCGCGCGCGCGGCCGGCGCGCGCGATGCGGTGATCCTCCACTACGCCGACTCGGGTGACGTCTCCGGCGACAAGTCGTCAGTGGTCGGATACCTGGCGGCGGCGTTTGGCACGTTTGCACGCGCGCAACAATGAAATGCAACCACGAAGACCCGAAGTCGCGAAGGAAACACGAAGAAGACCATGTCTTGTTCTCCTTCGCGTGTCTTTCTGGTTTCGTGGTTTCGTGGTTGCATTTGCTTTTCGTTCATGACGTCCCGCACAGAGCGTGATCTTCTTCTGCGTCTCGCGCGCGAAGCCATCGCGGCGCACGTAGGCCAGCCGCGTCAATCCACAATCGAATCCACAATCGAATCCGCAATCCGCAATCCGCAATCCGCAATTCTCGACCGCCCCGGCGGCGCGTTCGTGACGCTGCACAAAGGCGGAGCGCTACGCGGCTGCATCGGCCACATCGAGCCGACCGAGCCGCTCGGGGACGTCGTGCCGCGCTGCGCGGTCGCCGCCTGCAGCAGCGATCCCCGCTTCCCGCCGGTGACTGCCAGCGAGCTCGACGCCGTCGACATCGAGATCTCGCTGCTCGGCGCGCTCGAGCCGATCGCCGGGCCAGAAGACATCAGCGTCGGCCGCCACGGCCTGGTCGTCGAACGGGGATGGCAGCGCGGGCTCCTGCTGCCGCAGGTCGCGACGGAGTGGGGATGGGACGCCGAGACGTTTCTCGCGCACACCTGCCAGAAGGCCGGCCTTCCGCGCGACGCCTGGCGGAAAGGCGCGACCGTGTGGCGCTTCGAAGCTGAGGTGTTTGGCGAGTCTGGTGGGTCGAGCGGGTCAGGTGGGCCGGGTCGGTAAACGCTCTCGTCCACCCGGCCTGCCTGGCCGACCCGCCCTACCCGGCCTCTCGATCAGGCCGCGCAAAGTGTCGAGGTTCTGCGCGTCGAGCGGATCGACCGCGATCGG
>JAYVYV010000103.1:0-4790 GCA_043783985.1 Acidobacteriota bacterium
GTTGAACAACTGATCGACCAGGTCCTGCTCGATCCGGATGTTCCGCGCCAGCATGTGCGCGATGAACCGATCCGACATCGCGTGCTGCTTGTGCAGGAGACGCACCATCTGATCCTTGTCCACGAGGAGGATGGTGCTGTCCGTCGTCGCGGTCGCACTCCCAAAGCGGACCGGTTGACCCGCCAAGCAGCCCTCACCGAAGAACTCGCCGGGCCCCAGCATCGCCACGATGGCCTCACGGCCCGTTTTCGACAGCACCGAGAGCTTCACGCTGCCCGCCTGGATGTACAGGACGTGCTCACAGGTGTCGCCCTGCGAGAAGATGACCTCGGCTCGCCGAAACGCCACGATCTTTCTCGCGATCCCCGCTGAGTCGAGGAAGGTTTGGGCGTTGAACGTCAGTGTCGTCTTTGATGTCATGGCGAGATCCCCTGGAACGCGTCTGTCGCGGCGGACGCAGCCTTCGACCGGTCCGACGAAAACAGCAACGGCGCCAACAGGCTCCGCACGGTGCGCTTCGATAGAGAAAGAGCGTCACTTCAACAGGTAATCCGAGACGGCCACGATGCCTCGGCTGAACGAGCTGTTGTCGGTGTGCCCTAACGGACGAGCATAGGGAATGCCATGGATGAGATTAGGTTCTGCCCGAGAATCAGTGGAATCTTCGATCCTACCGTCCGATAATCCCTCGAAACCTCTTGTCGTGTATAGAAATAAAACGGCCACTGATCCAACCCACCCGAGGTCGCTGGTTCGAGTCTCTCAATCCGATTAGGATCAGGACTCGCCAACGCGGCATCGGCCTACGGTCCGGCGGCGAGGGTCGGGCGCACCGTCACCGGCATGATGCTGATGGCCCGCGTGTATCAACGAAAGGCGCGGGGACCGGGCGAGAGTTGGTCAAGGCGTTCATCGCGCGCCAATTTGCAGGTATGGCCGTCATGAAAGACATCAATCGCCGGGATTTCACGCGCGTCGGACTCGGGGCACTGGTCGCGTTCGCGGCCTTGCCGGTTCCGGGATGGGCGGCCGATGGGAAGGCCGCCAAACCGATGCGCGGCGCCTTCATCATTCTCACGACGCCGTTCACGACGGCCGGCGACGTCGACTGGGACGATCTGGCCCGCGAGGCGGTGTTCGTCGATCGCTGCGGCGCGCAGGGCATCGTCTGGCCCCAGGGATCCAGCGGCGTGGCGAACCTGACGAAGGCCGAGCGCATGCGCGGGATGGCGGTGCTGGCGGCCGCGGCGCGCGGGAAGGCGGTCGCGCCCGTGCTCGGCGTGCAGGGCAAGGACACCGCCGAGATGCTCGAGTACGCGCGGCAGGCCGACGCGCTGGCGCCCGACGCGCTGATCGCGATGCCGCCGGGCGCCGCGCGCTCCATCGACGAGTATCGCGAGTATTTCCGCGCGCTCGCGCGGACGACGAGCCGGCCGGTCATCGTCCAGACGAGCGGAGGCGCACGCGATCTGCCGCCGACGGTCGATCTGATCATCGAGCTGGCGCGCGAGTTCCCGCACATGGCGTACGTGAAAGAAGAGTCGGCGCCGCTCGTCGACCGGATGAAGGCCGAGATGGCACATCGGCCGCCGCTCAAAGGGGTGTTCGGCGCGTCCTTCGGCGCCGGCTGGCTCTACGAGATGAGGATGGGCCTCGACGGCGTGATCACGGGCATGGCGATGTACCCCGACCTGATGGCCCGCATCTGGGCCCTGCACGAACAGGGCGACGCCGGCGCCGTTCGCGACGCCTACAGCCGCTTCCTGCTGATGCGCAACGTCAGCCAGCAGATTCCCGGCGCGGATCTGTATCTGCTCAAGAAGCGCGGCATCTTCAAGACGACGGCGGCGCGCACGGGAGGTGCGTCGGCATGGACGGTCACGACCCGCGAGTTGTCGGCGGATGAGGCCGCCGAAGTCGATGATCGATTCGCCGCGCTCGCGCCGTATCTGAAATAGCGGGCTGGCGCGTCAGCGGCCGCGTTTTTCACCCATGTAACTGATGACCTGCCGCTGTTCGACGGCCGATCGATCGCGGAAGAAACATTCGAGCGCGGCGCTGACGACGCGCCACTGGGGCGTCCCGGCGACGCGGCTCAGCGCGTGCAGCTTGGCTTTGATCTCGGGCGGCAGCCGCAGGCTGGTCTGCGGGTAGTCCTTGACGCGCTCGCCTTTGCGCACGCCCGCCGGCGGGCGCCCGCTGCGTTGGGCAGGAGGCGGCCTCCGTCCGGACGTCTTCGATGCCCTGGTGGCCAATGGCGGCATTGTAGCGAATCCGGCAATTGATGCCACACCTATTTACAGTGCAGTATTGAACATCGTTCCGATCTCGGGTTGCGTCAGGCTTGGAGGCAGATACGGATGTCACGCATTGCAACGGTCGACCGCGTCGGGGCCAGCGCCCTGGGACTGTTCGAGTTCGTCGGCGCGCTCGCCGCCTTCGGCGCGCGGGCCGCTGTCGAAGCCTTCCGCCCGCCCTACGAGCCGGGCGAAATCGCCCGTCACGTCTACCAGTTCGGCTATCGATCCGCTCCGCTGATCCTCACGGCCGGGCTCGCCATCGGCGTCGTGCTGTCGATGCACACGCGCGCGTCGCTCGAGCGCTTCGGCGCGGAGGCGATGATCCCGGCCGGCCTGGCGATCGCGCTCATCCGCGAAACGGGTCCGCTGACCGCCGGGCTCCTGGTATCCGGACGCGTGGGCGCCGGGATCGGCGCCGAAATCGGCGCCATGAAAGTCACCGAGCAGATCGACGCGCTCGAAGCCAACGCGGTCGACGCCTTCAAATACCTCGCGGTCACGCGGATCATCGCCCTGATGATCGTCATGCCGCTCCTCACGCTGATGATGGACTTCTCGGGCATCTTCGGCGGCTACCTGGCGGAGGCCGCCGTGTCGGGCATGTCGTGGAGTCTGTACTTCGAACGCGCGTTCACCTACATCTCGTACTCGGACCTCATCCCGGCGACGATCAAAACGATCGTCTTCGGCTACTTGATCGCGGTCGCCGCGAGCTACCTCGGGTTCACGACCAGCCGCGGCACCGAAGGGGTCGGCGAGGCCTCCACACGCAGCGTCGTCATGGGCTCGATGCTCATCATCCTCAGCGATGTCGTCCTCGTGAAGATCATCTTTTTCTTCTACCCGCCGGTGTCGGGATGACCGACGTGGCGCAGGGTCGTTCCGGCGAGGCGCAGGGCGCCGGGCCCGCGGTCCGCTTCGACCGCGTGTCGAAACGCTTCGGACCGCTGGCCGTCCTCGACGACGTGTCGTTCGAGATCCCGCAGGGCAAGGCCTTCTGCCTGCTCGGGAGAAGCGGCACCGGCAAGAGCGTCACGCTCCGGCACATCGTCGGGCTCGTGCAGCCCGACAGCGGCAAGGTCTTCGTCGAAGAACGCGACATCACCGTGTTGAACGGGCGGGAGCTCGGAGAGGTGCGCAAGCACATGGGATTTCTGTTTCAGAACGCGGCGCTCTTCGACTCGATGTCGGTGGGCGACAACGTCGCGTTTCCGATGCGGCGGCATACGAAGCTGTCGGACGCCGACGTGCGCGAGCGCGCGAGGAAAAAACTCGCCGACGTCGGTCTCGAGACCGCCTACGACAAGATGCCCGGCGACCTGTCCGGCGGCATGAAGAAACGCGCGGGGCTGGCGCGCGCGATGGCGCTCGACCCCTCGATCCTCCTCGTGGACGAGCCGAGCGCGGGTCTCGACCCGATCACGGCGAAGGAGATCGACGAGCTGCTCGTCGAGACCAAGCAGGGCGGCACCACGCTGGTCGTCGTGACCCACAACATTCCCAGCGCGCGCGTCATCGGCGACGATTTCGCGGTGCTGCACGAAGGACGCATGCTCGCGCACGGGACGCTGCAGGAGCTCGATGCGAGTCAGGAACCGCTGGTGCAGGCCTTCATGCGCTCGCAGGGTGGCGGCTAGATGGCCACTCCCGCGCGTCTGGCCGGCATCGGCGTCTTCGTGCTCGGCGGACTGTTCCTCTTCATCGTGGGCCTCTTCATGATCGGCGACCGCCAGATGGCGTTCGCGAAGAAATTCACGGTCAACACCGAGTTCAAGAAAATCACGGGACTGCAGCCGGGCGGCATCGTTCGCGTCTCCGGCGCGAGAGCCGGCGCGATCAAGAAGATCGTGCCGCCCAACCTGCCGGGCGGAAAATTCCGCGTCGAGTTCGAGATTACCGAGGAACTGCACCCGCTCGTCCGCATGGACTCGCTGGCCGCGATCGAGACCGAGGGGCTGGTCGGCGGCAGCTTTCTCGGCATCGGCAGCGGCACCGGCGGCGCCCCCACCGCGTCGGCCGGCGCGACCATCCCCAGCAAGGAGCCGTTCGAGATCGCCGAGCTCATGGAGCAGATGGGCGACGCGATCGTGAAAGTGAACGGCACGATTCAAAAGGTGAACGACACCATCGACGAGATGAAAGTCGACGTCCAGCGCGCCGTGTCCTCCGGCGCCGACACCATCGACATCGCGCACAAGCTCCTCACCGACGTCAGCGGCGACGTGAAGGCGATGGCGGCCAACGGGGCGCGTCTCTCCGCCGACGCCGCCCAGATCACTGAAACGATCCGCAAGGGCAACGGCTCTCTCGGCAAGCTCGTGAACGACGACGAGCTGTACGTGCGGACGACGAACGTCGCCAAACAGGCGGAAGAGATTGCGACAAGCGCCAAACAGGTCGTGGAGCAGGCGAAGAGCACCCTCGCGGGCTTCCAGTCCAAGGACGGCCCTGTCGAGGGCATGGTGTCGAGCCTGAAGCAGACGATGGACG